>NZ_DAMBUH010000073.1:0-17444 GCF_032053605.1 Tianweitania sp. | reverse complement strand
AATACCCCGGCTGAAGAAGCGCCGGCCACGCAGCAGTAAGCTCGGGCCAACTGGACGATATCGAAAGGGCGCCTTCGGGTGCCCTTTTCTTTTGCCGCTGCATGGCTGTTGAAGCGCGCTTGGCCGAGGGAAATGCCTCGCAGCGTCTTGCGCGCGACAAGCCCTTGCGCCAAACGGAACGCAGTCGATCCTGAGATTGCTTGCTTCGAGGCAGATCATGTCCACCAGTATTTCCCCGCTCGCGCCTAAAAGCTTTCCCGATATGCCTGCCATTGACGGCGTGCGGATCGCCACCGCGCAGGCTGGCATTAAGTACAAGAACCGCACCGACCTCCTTGTGATGGTGTTCGACGAGGGGACTGCAGCCGCCGGCGTGTTCACGCGCTCGCGCTGCCCGTCGGCGCCGGTTGATCTGTGTCGCCAGAACCTGGGCGGCGGCATCGCGCGTGTGCTGGTTGTGAATTCCGGCAATGCCAACGCCTTCACTGGCAAAAAGGGACGCGAAACCACGCAGGCCACCGCGAAGGCCGCTGCGGCTGCCGCAAATTGCGACGAGGCAAACGTGTTTCTGGCGTCCACCGGCGTGATCGGCGAGCCGCTCGATCCCGCCCGCTTTACGCATCTGCTGGCCGATCTCGCTTCATCCGCCGAGCCCTCGCTCTGGGCCGATGCCGGCAAGGCGATCATGACCACGGACACCTATCCGAAATATGCCACGCGCACGGTCGATCTCGGCGGCACGTCCGTCACGATCAACGGAATCGCCAAAGGTGCGGGGATGATTGCTCCGGATATGGCGACCATGCTGTCCTTCGTCGCCACCGATGCGCCGATCGCGGCACCCGTGTTGCAGGCGATGCTGTCGGACGCTGTGACCGGCACGTTTAATGCCGTCACTGTCGATAGCGACACCTCCACCAGCGACACGCTGATGTTGTTTGCCACCGGCAAGGCGGCCGGTCGTGGTGCGCCGGCGATCGATGCGATCGACGATCCGCGTCTCGATGCCTTCAAGGCCGCACTCGCCGACCTCCTGAAAGTCCTGGCGCTTCAGGTCGTGCGTGATGGCGAGGGCGCGCGCAAGGAAGTGGAAATCACCGTTACGGGTGCTGAAAGCGACCACTCCGCCAAGCGCATCGCGCTGTCCATTGCCAATTCGCCGCTGGTGAAAACGGCCGTGGCGGGTGAGGACGCAAACTGGGGCCGCGTCGTCATGGCCGTCGGCAAATCCGGCGAACCGGCCGACCGCGATCGCCTGGCGATTTCCTTCGGCGACATCCGCGTCGCCCACGAAGGCGAGCGCGATCCCGCCTATTCGGAAGCCGCGACATCCGCCTATATGAAGAGTGACGAGATCCTGATCACGGTCGATATCGGCCTGGGCGACGGCAAGGCGACCGTCTGGACCTGCGATCTCACCAAGGACTATGTCGCCATCAACGGTGATTACCGGTCTTAGGAATTACCTATGCCAAATCATCTTCCGGATCGCTCATTGCATCTCGGCCTCGTGCGCCGCTTCGAAGCCGCGGGCTTTCGCGCCTGGCCGGCTGCGGATGTGCAATATGACGGCACCTGGGTGATCCGGCTGACGCCTGGCCATGACGCCAAGCGTTTGAACTCGGTCAATCCGCTCGATCCCGGCGATCTGCACGATCTCGACAACCGCATTGCGCGTGCGGCCGAACGCTTCGCCGCCGCCGGCCGCCCGCTCACCTTTCGCCTGTCGCCGCTGGCCGGCGAAAAGCTCGAAGCGCATTTCGATGCCGCTGCCTGGGACACGATCCGGCCTTCGCTGGTGATGGCGCTTGGTCTGGAAGGCGACACGCCGGTTGGCGATGCGATGGACCAGATCCCACTGAAAGATGTCGATCGCTTCATCACCGCAGCGCTCGAAGTGCACGGCCTTGGTCCTGCGCGCGCTCCGGGTCTCACCGACATCATTCGCGCCATCGAACCGGAAGTCGGTTTGTTTGCGCTGGAAGCCGAGGATCATCCGCTGGCGTCGGCGATCTGCGTTCAGGATCGTGATCTCGCCGGCCTGTTCGAGGTCGCGACCCATGTGAAGGTTCGCGGGCAGGGTTATGGCCGTCGTGTGGTTCTGTCGGCCTTGAAATGGGCCAAGCTGCGCGGTGCCAAGCTCGCCTGGTTGCAGGTCGAAGCCAACAACGAAGTCGCCATCAAGCTCTACCGCTCGATCGGCTTTGAGGCGGTGTACGGCTATCACTATCGCCGCCCGCAAGGTGCTGTCGTGGAAGCGGAAGCATGAGCGACGCCAAGAAGCTTGTTCTGGTTGTCGCCTGCGCACTGGTCGATGCCGACAACCGCGTGTTGCTGGCGCAACGGCCGGAAGGCAAGTCGCTTGCCGGTCTGTGGGAATTTCCCGGGGGCAAGGTCGAGGCCGGCGAAACGCCCGAGCTGGCCTTGGTGCGCGAGTTGAAAGAGGAGCTGGGCATCGACACCAAGGTGAGCTGCCTCGCGCCGCTGACTTTTGCCAGCCACACCTATGACAGCTTTCATCTGCTGATGCCGCTCTATGTCTGCCGCCGTTACTGGGGCACGCCGCAGCCACTGGAAGCCCAGGCGCTGAAATGGGTACGACCCAACAAGCTACGTGATTACCCGATGCCGCCCGCCGACGAGCCGCTGATCTCGCATCTCATCGACCTGCTTTGAGACCGGTCTGAACCCAATCCTTACCGGCAGGCTTAACAAAGCTTTTAGGCACTCGTGACAATTTGAAGGCAACAGCAAGGTTTAAAACTGCTGATGCCAACAGGAGAGTCAACGATGCGCAGGGATATGAACTTGCCACCGGAGCCGAGCAGGCACGAAGCCTTCTTCTCGGCCTGCCGATCCGTCCTCGTCCGCTCAGCCCTTCTTTTCAGCACGGCCGGCGTCGCGCTGACCCTGTTTCTGGCGCCGATGATGGTGCGGGAAGAGCGCGGTGTTATGGGCAGTGTCGGAAGCAGTGTCATGGGCAGCAGCGACCTCGATTACTCCGCCACCGGCAGCATCAACACACCGGGCACCTACACGGTCCGCCGCAGCGTCCTGTCGCAGAAGCCAGGCGGGGTTTGCGTCATCCGCGACGATGGCCGTCAGGTCGGCGACTGCTGAAACGTCCAAGTCTCTGCTTTGACACGCCGAATTCTTAATGCCTGACGGCAAGGATGCACCAACACAGGGTTTGGGCATCCGAGATGATCCGACGGTTTATCAGGGACGAGCGTGGGGCCACGATGGTCGAATACGGCCTGATCGTCGCTTGTCTCGCGCTCGCCGTGTTGGTCGGCTTCGGCAATGCCACAAACGCGCTGACTTATCTCTGGGGCAATAACAACAGCCGCCTCATCCAGGCTCTGGACGCTGATCAGTAATCAGCGCGGTTTCAGCGCCTCGGCCAGCGATGCCGTTGCACTGCCGCGCGCTGCCGGCTTCTGCTGCGAGGCATGCGGCGCCCAGCCCGACAGCCAGACGATCGAAAAGGTTGCGCGGATGCGCCCGTCCGGATCGGAATAGCGCTCCGCGTAGATTTCCGAAGCGCGCATGAACAGCGCCAGGTTTGCCGGCTTGCGGCTGCGGGCGATCATGGCGTTGGCCGCGCCCATCGCGCGCAGATCCTTCATCAAGGCAAACAGGTTGTCGTAGCGCACGGTCAGCGTTTCGAGATCGGCCACCGGCAGAGCGAAGCCCGCGCGCTGGAGCAGACCGCCGGCATCGCGCACGTCGGTGAAAGGCAGCACGCGCGGGCTCGCCCCATCGCTCAACTCCGCTTCCGCCTGAAGAAAACTGTCGCGCAATTCTGCCAAAGTACCGGCACCCGGAAACGCCGCCAGAAACAAACCGTCGGGCCTGAGCGCACGCCGGATCTGGATCAGGGTGCCGGGAATGTCGTTCGCTTCATGCAAGGACAGAAGCGACACGATCAGGTCCATGCTTTCCTGTTCGAGCGGCACGGTTTCGGGCGCGGCCACCTGACCTTCGCCGTCGTTCAGAAGCTCGGGCATCGCTTCTACGCGGGTGACATGATCGACCTTGCCGCTGGCCTGAAGGGCCGATGCCGCGTGTCCGGTCAGCGAAAACAGCGTCGCGGCATCTGGAAAGCGCCGCTCCACAGTCGCCAGCCGCTCAAGGAGATCGTCGGCGCTCAGCCGCATCAGGAAGTCCACGCCATTGGCGGGGCCAAGTGCCAATGCGCGGCGTTTGTGCTGGAGGCTCAGCGCGGTATCGACAATCGGCTCCAACGCTGGCACTCCTGGCAGATCATGAACAGAGGGGGTGCTTTTACGTGTTCGCCGCGCCTTTGATCAAGACACGGCTTTTGTCAGCGCCGACGTTCCTTGCCCGCGCCGCCGGTAAACTCCTGTTCCCGCCGATCTGCCTGGGCTGCCAAACACAGGTCGCCGTGCCCGGATCGCTTTGCGGCCCCTGCTGGTCCAATCTGCGCCTGATCGACAGGCCGTATTGCCCGGTGATGGGCACGCCGTTTCGCGAAGACAAGGGCGACAGCTTCCTGTCGGCTGAGGCCATCGCCAACCCGCCGCCTTTTGCGCGCCTGCGCTCCGCCGCCATCCATACCGGCCTGGCGCGCCGCATGGTAGGCGACCTCAAATATCGCGATCGCACCGATCTCGCCCCCTGGATGGCGCGCTGGATGCTGCGCGCCGGCAGCGAACTGCTCGACCAAGCCGACCTCATCGTCGCCGTGCCCTTGCACCGCCGCCGCTTCTTCCAGCGTCGCTACAACCAGTCCGCCGAACTCGCCCGCAGTCTGTCCGCCCTGACTGGCCTTCCCTTCGAACCCGACCTCATCCACCGCACGCGGCCCACACGCCAACAGGTCGGCCTTCATGCCAAACAGCGCCAGGACAATGTCCGCGGCGCCTTTCGCGTGCACCCAAAAACCAAGACCAAGCTCAAAGGCAAACGCGTGCTCCTGATCGATGACGTTTACACCACCGGCGCCACCGTCTCCGCCGTCACCCGAACCCTCCTGCGCAACGGCGCATCAGCCGTCGACATCCTCACCTTCTCCCGCGTTTTGCCCGACCAGCTCGATCTTGAAGAGGATGAAGGGTGAGGCGAGGGCTTTGACGAAGGGGCTGTAGTGGATTATATTTCGGAGGTGGGAAGCAGGCTGCATACCTACTCCCCGTTTTGCCTTTAGATGAAGATGTTGACCCGGAGTGCTATTGACCAGCCGCTCCGGGTCTTCTTCATTTGAAAGCTGACGTTCAGTGGCAGAAACCACATCATCCTCACCTCCATTTTGAAGGCAAGGCTTTTGCCTCAGTCGGGAAAGCCCATCTCTCCCGATCGCGCCGGCTGATCGGGGCGCTGCTGCTTCTGCCTTCACCTGAAAACCAGCCATCTTCTTTATTGCAGGGTTTGAACCCTAACAAGCGGCGAGGGCTTCCAGCCGCCTTTGCGCATCTCTATATAGGCGGCTCAAGGATTTCTGATGGGAACGCATATGGCTGATGTTGTGATCTATACGCGCGTGGGCTGCGGCTATTGCACGGCGGCCAAGAAGCTGCTCGACAAGAAGGGCGTGTCTTACACCGAGCATGATGCGAGCTTCTCGCCGGAACTGCGCCAGGAGATGATGACGCGCTCGAAGCGCTCGACCTTCCCGCAGATCTTCATCGACGACACCCATGTCGGCGGTTGCGACGACCTGCATGCGCTGGATGCATCTGGCAAGCTGGATCCGCTTCTGGCGGCCTGAGGATCTCCCATGGCGATTTTCACCGCTGCAGCCGTGCAGATGTGTTCCGGCACCGAAATCGCCGAAAACATCGCGGCGATGGAAAAACTGGTCCGCGAGGCCGCAGCACGCGGCGCCACCTATGTGCAAACGCCGGAAATGACCGGCGCGCTGGTGCGGGACCGTCCAGCGTTGCGCGCCATGTTGCGCACTGAGGCTGAAGACCTTGTCGCACAGGCCGGTCAGCGTCTGGCTGGTGAACTCGGCATCACCCTGCATATCGGCTCAACGGCCATCGCGCTCGGTGATATCAGCGAAAACGGCAAGGTCGCCAACCGGGCCTTCCTGTTTGGGCCCGACGGCGCGCGGATCGCCACCTACGACAAGATCCACATGTTCGACGTCGATCTCGACGGCGGCGAAAGCTGGCGCGAATCCGCGACCTACCAGCCCGGCGCGCAAAGCGTGGTGGCGACTCTGCCTTTCGCCACGCTCGGCATGGCCGTGTGCTACGACCTGCGTTTTCCGCAGCTGTTCCAGGCGCAGGCACTGGCCGGCGCCGAGGTACTCACCGTTCCCGCCGCCTTCACGCGCCGGACCGGCGAAGCGCACTGGCATGTGCTGCTGCGCTCCCGGGCCATCGAGAACGGCGCTTTCGTGATCGCAGCCGCGCAGTCCGGCCGGCATCAGGACGGGCGCGAAACCTTCGGCCATTCGATGATCATCGATCCGTGGGGTGCCATCCTGGCCGAAGCCACGAGCGGGGAACCGCAGGTGATTACGGCCGAGATCGACACCGCCAAGGTCGCGGACGCCCGCAAGAAGATCCCGAACCTGCGCAACGCTCGCACCTTCGATGTCGCGCGGGTTGGCGCTCAGGGGCAGGCACAGGCCGCGGAATGATCTCCTATTCGCTTCATTGCACTGAAGGCCACGACTTCGAAGCCTGGTTCCGCAACGGCGATGATTACGACGCGCAGTCTCAGCGCGGCCTGGTGACATGCCCGACCTGCGGTTCAGCGAAGGTCAGCAAGGCGCTGATGGCGCCTGCCGTGTCCACCGGCAAGCGGCGTGAGAAGCTCGCGCTGGCAGCTGGCGCTGAACAGGCCAAGATGATCGCGCAGCTGCAGGACCTAGCCCGCAAGGTGCGGAGCTCAGCCGAAAATGTCGGCGACAAGTTCGCCGAAGAAGCGCGCAAGATCCATTTCGGTGAAACGGAAGCGCGCGGCATTTACGGCGAAGCCACGTTAGAAGAAGCGAAGAGCCTCGCCGAAGATGGCGTCGGGTTCCTGCCACTCCCGGCTCTGCCTGAAGAGCAGAATTGATGCATGGGCCGCTTACCTAGCCAATAGCGCTTATCCGTTGGAGAGGAGAATGATGTCGCAGAAACGTACCGCAATCCGGGCCGGCCTGCTGGCATCGCTTTTGTTATGGGCGGCACCGGCATTATCTCAGAGTGCCGGCGAGGTCGTCGATGGCGCGTTTGCCAAGATGCATGCGGCCGAAACCGAACAGGATTTCATGCAGGCCGCGCAGGAGGTCGTGCGTCTCGGTGATGCAGCCATCCCGGATCTGACGCGACGCTTCGTTGCCGCACAGGATGAAGCAGGCCGGATCGAGACGAGCTACCTGCTTGCCACGATCCTTGCTCAATCGAAGTTCCAGAACAAAGTGCCCGAGCTTCCACCAGAACTCGTTCCGACACTCGCCAAGCTCCTGCATGAGCCGGCGGATATCGCGCTGGAAGCCAATCTTGCCAATCTAGCGGGTTTTGCGCCGCCTCATCCCAAGGAGCTAGCGCCCGGACTGCTGGCTCTTCTGGAACGTACGCAAGAACCTAATCTTCAGGCGACCACGTCGGCGGCCCTAGTTTATCAGGGGGAAGGCGTTGTGCCATTCGTTCAGGAGGCTCTGTTACGAAGCAATGATGATCGCTTCAGCGGCAACCTCGCGCATATCCTGCAAGGAAGCGAAACGTTTCCAAACGATGTGAAGGCGAAGCTTCGCAGCTTGCTTGGATCAGATGATGCGGAAGCCCGTCAGATGGCATCCCGCACCCTGTCGAAAGCGGGCGAGCGCGATCCGGCAATGCTGAATGCTGCTCTGCGGGATCTGGAAACCGCGCAATCGGAGATGGATCTTGCAAGGGCGACCATTCGCGTTGAAGAAAACACCGATCGAAGCCAACGCGTTGCGGATGCGTTGAAGACGGCCTTCGAGACTAAAGCTAACCGCATCGAAGAGCGCCGACAGATTATTGTAGCGCTTTCGAAGTCCGGTCCTCCGGGACTCCAGGCCTATCTCGATCTCGTGAAAAACGCGCCGAACGTCGAAGTGTTCGAGCATCTGACGATCGCGGTACCGAGCGAACTCAAGAACGATCCGCGCATGGCCGATCTTCTCATCTCCGCTTTGATCGCTGCGAAAGATGAGAAGATGGTCAAGAGTGCAACCTTCGCGCTCGCAAAGCTGCCTGATATCGCGCAGCCGGCGATCAAGGCAGCCCTTGCTCGCGACAACATCGAAGTCGAGACCATGCAGCGACTGCATGCCGTCGGCGCCGTGGCCGGCTGGCCGCCATTGCAGCAGTAAACTTTAGCCTCAGTTGAAGCCCGGCCGTTCCGCCAGCACCATGTAGTTCACGTCCATGTCGCGGGACTGGCCCCAGCGGTCGGCAAGGGGGTTGAAGGTCACGCCCGTGCGGTCAATGACGCTCAGGCCGCCGGCGCGCAAGGCGGTTTCCAGCTCTTCCGGGCGCACCAGCTTTTCGAACTGATGCGTGCCGCGCGGCAGCCAGCGAAGCACATATTCGGCGCCGATGATGGCGAGGCCCCAGGCTTTCAGCGTGCGGTTGATCGAGGCCACGAACATGATGCCGCCCGGCTTCACCATGGCAGATGTCTTGGAGATGAACAGGTCGACATCGGCGACATGCTCGACCACTTCCATGTTGAGGATGACGTCGAACTGCTCGCCGGCATCGGCCAGCGCTTCCGCAGTGGTGGCGCGGTAATCGATCACCAGGTTGCCTTCGGCCGCATGCAGCTTGGCGACCTCGATATTGGTTTCAGAGGCGTCGGCACCGACAACCGTCGCGCCCAGACGCGCCAGCGGCTCGCACAACAGGCCACCGCCGCAACCGATGTCGAGGATGCGCAGACCGTCGAACGGGCGTGCGGCATGCGGGTCACGGCCGAAGCGGGCGGCAACCTGATCGCGGATATAGGCCAAGCGCACCGGGTTGAACTTGTGCAGCGGCTTGAACTTGCCGGTCGGGTTCCACCACTCGGCCGCGAGCCGTGAAAAGCGCTCGACTTCGCCGGTATCGATCGTGGTTCGCGCGATCGCGGTTTGCGCTGCATCCGCCATGACAAAGGTCTCCGGTTAGGCGTATCCCAAGTCGGGCGCAGCCGCTGTGAAGTCAAGGGAATAGCAAAGCGTCACGCGCGTAGGATTGACGCGGTTTGTTCTCGACATGCATGAAAGCAGCCGCCAAAATAGGGCACCGTCATGAGCTCATCAGGGCTCGGGCCCATCCGCGTCTGGATGGCTGGACGGTTTGCAGGGGTATGATGATCTGGCGTCGGTTCTTTCTGGCCGCAGCGGGCCTTTTGTCGTGCGGCGCAGCGTCGGCAGTGGAACTGAACACGCCGCTGGCCGGCGGCGATGAGGACCTGACGCTGTTCGGCCCGCGGCTGGAAGCCGTGCAGGGCGCTCCGGTCCCCTTGCCGCCCGGCTCGTCAGCTGCGCTGGAAACCTTTGCCGGAACCCTTGTGTTTTCCGAATCCCGGCTCGGCACGACAGGGGCGGGAACGGAAGTCGATGCGCGCCTCGACAAGGATCCCTTGTTTTTTCCAGCCGTGCGGCTGCGCTTCAGCACGCTGGGCAGTGATCTTGTGCCTGCCACGCAGGAGACCATCCGCATCGGTTCGCTACCCGGCGATGCCGGCTATTGGGATGTGAAGGTTGCACTAGGAAAGGTCTGGTCGGACCCTGCTGATGGTGGCTGGTCGCGAGCGTCGTTTCCGTTTGCGCTTGTGTCACCCTCCGGCGAAATCAGCCATCATGGACACGCCACGTTCCGCTATCGCGGGCGTGAAATCAGTCCCGTCAGCTACCGGCTTTTTTCTCTGCCCAACGAAGACGCGGCAAAAAGCTTCGCAGCAGCCGGCGTGCTGATGCCACGTCTTGACCGCGAAATCTTCTCGCTGCCGGAAGACTAGCGCGCCGAAGACGCCGTTGCGTCCGGCTGTGGCATCGCGTCGATGCGCGCGGCGGTGAGTTCCTGCAACCGCCAGAGATAGCGGTCGTGGATGCCCATTTCTTCCAGGTGCGACACGGTGGCGAACAGATATTCCGCCATGGAGCCGCGAAAGCCGCAGGCGGTGGCCAGCACGTCGGCGGTCTGCTCGTCGCTGAGATCGCCGATATAGCGGCCACTCTTGCGGTTCATGGCAAAGGTCAGAACGGTGAGGCGGCCACCGTCTGTTTCCACTGGGATCCAACGCGGCGGAAAGGCAGTCGGCCGCATGCTCATCTCGCGCCGAAGGAGGCGGTGGATATTGGCGTCCAGCGCATCGTCCGGCAGGCGGTAGACCACGCCGGTGCAGGAGCCGCCGCGATCGAGCGCCAGCATCACGCCCGGCTGTTCGCGATTGCCCCGGAAGCGATAATCCCAGCCAAGACAAAAGGCGCGATGCCAGCCGCGGGCGCGCGCGATGCGTTTGTCCGTGAAATCGAAATCCGGGTTCCAGATCAGCGAGCCATAGGCGAAGACCCACAAACCGTCCTTCGGCGCCTGCGCGATCAGGTCGGCGGCGATCTCGTCGTAGTCTGCCTGCGTGATCGGCACCATGCCGGGAACCGGCTGGAAGCCTGGATCGGGGATGTCGCGGGCAAGCCGCGCGACATGATCGGCGGTGAGTGTCATGGATCTCTGTTTTTGAAGGCGGGGCATGCGTGGTCCTGCAAATTCCTTTGCGGAAAGGTTAGGCATCGCAACAGCGGAAGCAAGCCGGTTGCTTGCGCGGCGAACGGGTTTTGGTTATGGACGCCGCATCCGCCTCGGGCTTCCGCCGGAGGCATCTTCAAGCATTCAAGCGCCAAGTACCTCGACCGGGATATGCGCGTACAACTCTAAAGGCAGCAGATCCGTGGCGCGTATCGTGATGAAATTCGGCGGAACCTCCGTCGCCGACATCGCCCGCATTCGCGTGGTGGCCCAACACGTCAAACGTGAAGTCGATGCCGGCCATGAAGTGGCGGTGGTCGTGTCCGCCATGTCCGGCAAGACCAACGAGCTGGTTGCCTGGGCGCGCGACGCTTCGCCCATGCATGATGCGCGCGAATATGATGCCGTGGTCGCGTCCGGCGAACAGGTGACCGCAGGTCTCCTGGCGATCGCCCTGCAGCATATCGGCATCGATGCGCGGTCCTGGGCCGGTTGGCAGATCCCGATCCGCACCGACGGCGCGCATGGTGCGGCCCGCATCACCGAGATCGACGGGTCGGAACTCGTGCGCCGCTTCGGCATCGGCCAGGTGGCGGTGATCGCCGGTTTCCAGGGTATCGGCCCGGACAACCGCATCGCGACGCTTGGCCGTGGCGGTTCGGATACGAGCGCGGTCGCCATCGCCGCTGCCGTGAAGGCCGATCGCTGCGATATCTATACCGACGTGGACGGCGTTTACACGACCGATCCGCGCATCGAGCCCAAGGCGCGCCGCTTGAACCGCGTTTCCTTCGAGGAAATGCTGGAACTGGCCTCGCTCGGCGCCAAGGTTCTGCAGGTTCGCTCGGTCGAGCTTGCGATGGTGCACAAGGTGCGTACCTTCGTGCGTTCGTCTTTCGAGGATCCCAATGCGCCCGGCATGGGAGATTTCCATAACCCGCCCGGCACACTCATTTGCGACGAGGATGAAATCGTGGAACAGCAGGTCGTGACCGGTATCGCTTATGCCCGCGACGAAGCGCAGATATCGCTCCGCCGCGTTTCGGATCGCCCAGGTGTTGCGGCCGGCATCTTCATGCCGCTGGCCGAAGCCAACATCAATGTCGACATGATCGTCCAGAATATTTCCGAGGACGGTTCGCGCACCGACATGACCTTCACCGTTCCGGCGGGCGACCTCGACAAGGTTCGTGTCGTGCTCGACCAGATCCAGAAGGACATCGGCATCGACACCGTGCAGTCCGAAAGCGGCATGGCCAAGATTTCGGTGGTCGGCATGGGCATGCGCTCTCATGCCGGCGTCGCGGCGATGGCTTTCAAGGCGCTGGCCGATCGCGGCATCAACATCCGTGCGATCACGACGTCTGAAATCAAGATTTCCATTCTGATCGACGCGGCCTATACCGAATTGGCGGTTCGCACGCTGCATTCGGTCTATGGACTGGACAAGCAGTAGCTTAAACGCTCAACTTCGGGGTGAGGTTGGTTGGCCAGCGGATGCGTTCCGCCGGCCGTTAAGGTGATACGATCGATGCGTGACCAGGCCGCAGGACCGCGAGTGCTTTTGAAGCGCCTGCGCGAGCTTATGGCCGAAGCGCTGGAGCCGCAGGAACGCCTCGACCGCATCGTGCGCGAGATCGCGCAGCAGATGGTCGCCGAAGTCTGCTCGCTTTACGTGCTGCGCTCCGACTCGGTTCTGGAACTCTATGCCACCGAAGGCCTGAACCCCGGCTCCGTCCACCTTGCGCAGTTGCGGCTGGGGCAAGGCCTCGTCGGCACGATCGCGGCCTCGGCCCGCGCGCTGAACCTTACTGACGCGCAGCAGCACCCGGCCTTCGCCTATCTTCCGGAAACCGGCGAAGAGATCTACAACTCCTTCCTCGGCGTACCGGTTTTGCGCGCGGGTCGCACGCTTGGCGTTCTCACCGTGCAGAACCGCACGATGCGCCATTACCGCGAAGACGAGATCGAGGCGCTGGAAACCACCGCCATGGTGATCGCCGAGATGATCGCCACCGGCGATCTGGCGCGCCTGACGCGGCCCGGTCTCGAACTCGATCTCAGCCGTCCCGCTTCGTTCAACGGGCTTGCCTTCAACGACGGTGTCGGTCTCGGCCATGTCGTGCTGCACGAGCCGCGCGTTGTCGTCACCAACCTGTTCAATGAAGACAGCGAGGAAGAACTCGGCCGTTTGACCGAGTCGCTCGACTCGCTGCGGCTTTCCATCGACGACATGCTGTCGCGCCGCGACGTGGCGTTTGAAGGCGAACACCGCGCGGTGCTGGAAGCTTACCGCATGTTCGCGCATGATCGCGGCTGGGTGCGTCGCCTGGAAGAAGCCGTGCGCAACGGTTTGACCGCGGAAGCCGCTGTGGAAAAGGTCCAGAGCGACATGCGAGCTCGCATGCAGCACATGACCGATCCTTATCTGCGCGAGCGGATGAGCGATTTCGACGATCTCGCCAACCGTCTGCTGCGCCAGTTGCTTGGCCGTGGGCCGGATGGGTTGGGCGAAGCGCTGCCGCGCGATGCGGTCGTTGTTGCCCGCCAGATGGGTGCGGCCGAACTGCTCGATTATCCGCGCGACCGCGTGCGCGGCCTCGTTCTGGAAGACGGCTCGATCACCAGCCATGTGGTGATCGTCGCACGCGCGATGGGCATTCCGGTGGCCGGTCAGGTCAAGGGCGTCGTGTCCATGGCCGAAAATGGCGACGCGATCATCGTCGATGGCGAAGAAGGCCAGGTCCATCTGCGTCCGCAATCGGATGTGGAAGCCGCCTTCGCCGAAAAGGTCCGCTTCCGCGCCCGCCGCCAGGAGCTTTATCGCGAGTTGCGCGACCGCCCGTCGAATTCGAAAGACGGCGTGCATGTCGATCTGCTGATGAATGCCGGTCTGGCCGTCGACTTGCCGCAACTCGATGAATCGGGTGCCGCCGGCATCGGCCTGTTCCGCACCGAGCTGCAGTTCATGGTGGCCGCGACCTTCCCGCGCGCCGAAGCGCAGGAGCGGTTGTATCGCGATGTGCTGGATGCCGCCGGCCCGAAGCCCGTGACCTTCCGCACCATCGATATCGGCGGCGACAAGGTGCTGCCTTACTTCAAGGGTGCGCTGAACGAAGAGAATCCCGCGCTCGGCTGGCGCGCCATCCGCCTCACCCTGGATCGTCCAGGCTTCCTGCGCACTCAGTTGCGCGCCTTGCTCAAGGCCGCCGGCGGGCGCGAATTGCGCTTGATGCTGCCGATGGTTACCGAGATCGACGAGATCGTGCAGGCGCGCGAGCTGCTGGACCGCGAAGTGCGCCATCTCTCCCGATTTGCGCATCATCTGCCGACCAAGCTGAAGCTCGGCGCTATGCTCGAAGTGCCGTCGCTGATGTGGCAGCTCGACGAGCTGATGGCCGCCGTCGACTTCGTGTCGGTGGGCTCCAACGATCTGTTCCAGTTCATCACCGCCACCGATCGCGGCAGCGCGCTTTTGTCCGACCGCTTCGATCCGCTATCCGCGCCATTCCTGCGCGCGCTCAAGCAGATCGTCGATGCCGGTATCAGGCATAAGACGGCGGTGACTTTGTGCGGCGAACTTGCCGGACGCCCCTTGTCCGCCATGGCCCTGATCGGCCTCGGCTTCCGTTCCATCTCCATGTCGCCAGCCGCGATCGGCCCGGTGAAGGCGATGTTGTGCGAACTGCCGGTGGCGGACCTCGAAGCCTGCATGGCCGATCTGCTCGGCCACCCCAATGCCCGCCATTCCGTTCGGTCGGATCTGCAAGCCTTCGCGGCCCAGCACGGCGTGCCTCTCTGATATCTTGGAATCCTGATGGTCAATCTTCCTGCTGAACGCATGGATCAGATGCTGCGCCGCTTCGACTTCGTTGAAGCGCAGATGTCGGCCGGTCCGGATGCTGAAACCTATGTAAAGCTCGCTTCGGAATATTCCGAGCTGCAGGACATCGCCGCCAAAATCCGCGAACTCAACGCAGCAAAGACCGAACGCGCCGATCTCGATGCCATGCTCGGTGACCCGGAAATGCGGGCCCTGGCGGAAGCCGATATTCCCGATCTGGAAGAGCGTATCGAAAAACTGGAATCCGACATCCAGATCCTGCTTCTGCCGCGCGATGCCGCCGACGCCAAGAACGCGATCCTGGAAATCCGCGCCGGCACCGGCGGCGACGAGGCCGCGATCTTCGCCGGCGATCTGTTTCGCATGTATGAGCGCTATGCCTCGACTCAAGGGTGGAAGGTCGAGCTGGTTTCAGCCTCGGAAGGTGAGGCGGGCGGCTACAAGGAAATCATTGCCACCGTTTCCGGCAAGGGCGTGTTCTCGAAGATGAAATTCGAGTCTGGCGTGCATCGTGTCCAGCGCGTGCCGGCCACCGAGGCCAGCGGCCGTATTCACACCTCGGCGGCAACCGTCGCTGTTTTGCCGGAAGCCGAAGACGTCGACATCGAAATCCGCAACGAAGACATCCGCATCGATACGATGCGCGCTAGCGGAGCCGGCGGCCAGCACGTCAACACCACGGATTCGGCCGTGCGCATCACGCATATTCCGTCCGGTATCGTGGTGGTGCAGGCGGAAAAATCGCAGCATCAGAACCGCGCCCGCGCCATGCAGATCCTGCGCGCCAGGTTGTTCGATGCCGAGCGCACCAAGCTGGCGGATGAGCGCTCGGAAGCGCGCCGCCTGCAGGTCGGTTCTGGCGATCGCTCGGAGCGCATCCGTACCTATAATTTCCCGCAAGGCCGCATCACCGACCATCGCATCAACCTCACGCTCTACAAGCTCGACCGTGTGGTGGAAGGCGATCTCGATGAGCTGGTCGACGCCTTGATTGCCGATCATCAGTCCAAGCTGCTTCTGGCGCTCGGCGATGCCTGATCACCGGACATGACAAGCGGATCCCAAGCGCTGCGCGCGCTCCGTGACGCGTTGCGCTCAGCCGGTATAGAAGGGGCTGACTTCGACGCGCGGCTTCTGCTCGAACACGTAACCGGCTTGAGCGCGCTTGATCTGGTGCGCGATCCCAACCGTATTTTGACGACCGAGCAGGCGGTAGCGCTCGATGCCGTTCAAGCGCGCAGGCTCCGAGGCGAGCCGGTGCACCGCATTCTCGGCTATCGCGACTTCCACGGCCTGCGCTTCAACCTGTCGCCGGACACGCTTGAACCGCGTCCCGACACGGAAATTCTGGTGGATGCCGTTGCCCCCTGGTTGCGCACGCGCATCGAAACCACCGGCGCCTGCCGTTTGCTTGATCTCGGCACGGGATCCGGCGCCATTGCCGTGTCGCTATTGAAGGAGGTTGTGGAGCTGCGGGCCGTCGGAACCGACCTGTCCGCAGGCGCCCTTGAAGCGGCCAACGGCAACGCCCACATCAATGGGGTCGCGGACCGGTTCGAAACCGTTCGATCCGACTGGTTTGCGGATGTGACGGGGTGTTTCGACGCCATCGTGTCCAATCCCCCTTACATCGCGCATGGCGAGATCGACGGTTTGTCGCGCGATGTGCGCGATCACGATCCGATGCGCGCGCTGGATGGCGGCGAAGATGGGCTTGATGCTTATCGCGCGATAGCTGAGGGCGCAGGCAGCTTTCTCAGTGCAACGGGCATTATCGGCCTGGAGATCGGCTGGGATCAGAAGTCGTCAGTGTCGACAATCTTCGAGGAGGCCGGTCATGCTTTGATCGATGCCCGGAAGGACTACGGCGGCAATGACCGCGTGCTGATCTTCCGCGC
Organism: Tianweitania sp.; assembly: GCF_032053605.1. Taxonomy (NCBI): domain Bacteria; kingdom Pseudomonadati; phylum Pseudomonadota; class Alphaproteobacteria; order Hyphomicrobiales; family Phyllobacteriaceae; genus Tianweitania; species Tianweitania sp. The sequence continues at coordinate 1,041 of NZ_DAMBUH010000073.1, read as the reverse complement.
CTGATCCCCCATAAAACGGGCGCATTCGCCGCAACCTTGGGGTGGTGCACAACAAGGGTTTACCCGAAAAAGCACTTGGCAACGTCAATCTTTGTCACTAGGGTCCAAGGCACCGGATGACGAAGCAGGCAGTGCCGTTACCGATTCGGGATCCAAGAACTGATACTGCCTTCTTGCGTGATGAGCGCCTGTGCTTCGTGCGGGGATCGTCCGGCAAGTGTTTTAGGAAAAGATGACGTCACGGCGGTGGACTGCCGCGCTTTGTGCGCAGCAAGCGGCCCTAACACTGACAGATCGGATCGTTTGGTGACGGCGTGTATCACGCGGCCAGACATCCCTTCCGCGATCCCGAAAACTCCCCTTCTTCAGTTTACGAGCTAGGTCAGAAAGAACTAGGATGAGGCCACAACAGCAAAACCGGCGTATGCGCGGTCGCAACGGCGGTAACGGCAACAACAATAATAACAACAACAATCACAACAATAACCGCAAGGGCCCGAATCCGCTGACCCGCTCCTATGAGAGCAATGGGCCGGACGTGAAGATCCGCGGTTCTGCGATGCAGATTGCCGAAAAGTACACGACGCTGGCCCGCGATGCGCAAAGCTCGGGCGACCGCGTGATGGCCGAAAACTATCTGCAGCACGCCGAGCATTACAACCGCATCATCGCAGCCGCCCAGGCGCTGCTGCCCCAGCCGGTCGTGCGCGATCAGCGCAGCGATTTCGACGACGATATGGACGAAGACGGCAACGGCATGGAGATGCCGCAGAACGGTCAGTCCAACGATGGTCAGCAGCAGCCGCAGGACGGCCAGCGCGATCAGATGGATGGCCGCGATCAGAGCGATCGCCGCGACACCCGCGACAACCAGGGTTATCGCGACAATCAGGGCCGCGACAATCAAGGTCAGCGCGAGCAGCGGGAACCGCGCGAACAACGCGAGCCGAATGGCCAGCGGGATCAGCGCGAGGGCCGCGAGCAGCGTGACCCGAACGGCCAACGCGAGCCCCGTGAACAACGCGAAGGCCGCGAACAGCG
>NZ_DAMBUH010000072.1:11387-17463 GCF_032053605.1 Tianweitania sp. | reverse complement strand
CCGGGTGTAGCGGCGTCGCTGGCTGCCATTCTGGTGCAGTCGGCCGCGCAGGTGTTTGGCGGCGTGCGGGCTTTGCCTAGCGCGTAAGAAGAAGCCGCAGCGACGGCTCGACCATCGAGCCGTGGCTCTCGTTCGGCATGCGGTGAAGGTCGACGGCGAGGCTTTTGATCTTGGCCATGCGTTCGGCGACGTCCTTGCCGTTCGGGCCGCCGCGCAAGGCACGCATGCGGGCACTGGCTTGCGCCGACGCATCCTTGCGCTCAGGTCGCACGCCGGAGGTGATGATGGTCAGGCGCTTCGCCTCCGTTCGCGGCGCGGCCTCGAAGGCTTCGAGTTCGGTGAGGATGGCGCTGTTCTTCCACCAGATCGACGGATCGGCCGCGACATAGGCGGTGAAGGGCCAGGTGTAGTCGAACAACATGTGCAGGGCAGCCATGCCGCTCAGCGAATGGCCGAACAGCGTCATGTCCGCCTTGTCGATGCGATGCCTCTCCAGCACGGCGGGCAGGATCGTGTCTTTCACCATAGCGGTGAAATCGTCCTGACCGCCGGCTTGCACTGGTCCACCGGATCGCGACTCCGGCAGGAGGTCCGCTGGTGTTTCCGGCGTGAGGTCGAAATAGCGACGCTTCACGATCGTTTCGCGGTCATCTTCGGGATAGCCGATAGCGACAAGCAGACGCGGGCGGCCGTCTTCCGCCGCGATCCTGGCCGCGATCGGCAGCATCTGGTTGCCGTCCAGCAGCACCACGAGCGGATATCCATCGGTCGGTTCGTCGCCGATCGCCACCTCCCAGATGCGGTAGGTGCGATCGTGGCTGGTGATGTCGATCGTGTCCGGCTCGGAAGCGATCGAGGGGGAAGCAAGCAGGAGGCTCATCGCGGCGGCTGCCAGCGACAGGAGAGGGCGGAAAAGGGGCATAGGGCACCGTGACGTCTCGCGCGTGCCTTTCCGCATAGTAATGCGGCCGCAAGATTGCGGCTGGGCGGAAAGGCAGGTTGTGGGATGGCTGGGCCGGTGGCCGTGAGAAAGCGGCGCAGGCTGGCTGTTTGTGCTTCTAATGCCGGCGGCCGCCGACAGCAACTGTTGCAAGAGCCGGCATCGGCTCGATCACACGTGACGCGGGGAAGGTCGCGACTACTTCCGTGCCTTCGCGCAGCTTGGATTGAAGATCGAAGGTGCCGCCGTGGATCTGCACCAAGCCCTGGACGATCGGCAGGCCGAGGCCGGTGCCTTGCTCGGCGCTCTTGATTGCAATGGCACCTTGGCCGAAGGCGGACATGACCACGGGTAGTTCGTCTGGCGGGATACCGGGGCCGTTGTCCTTGATGGAAACGTATTGTCCGCCACCAGCCGTCCAGCCGACACGGACGCGGATCTCGCCGCCGCTTGGCGTGAACTTCACGGCATTGGACAGGAGGTTCAGGGCGATCTGCCGGATAGCGCGCTCATCCGCGTAAAGGCGGGGCATGTCGCGCTCGAACTCCTTGGTGATGCGGATGTCCTTGTTGCTCGTGCGCAGTTCCATCAAGTGGCAGCACTCGTCCACGATGTTGGCGAGCGTGACAGCTTCCTCGTTGAGCTGGTAGCGGCCGGCCTCGATGCGGGAGAGGTCGAGAATCTCGTTGATCAGCTCGAGCAGATGCGTGCCGGAATCGTGGATGTCCTGCGCATAACCGCGGTAGGTCGGGTTCGGTAGGGGCCCGAGCACCTGCGTGGCCATGACTTCGGAAAAGCCGAGAATGGCGTTGAGCGGCGTGCGCAGCTCGTGGCTCATGGAGGCGAGGAAGCGGCTTTTGGCGAGATTGGCTTCCTCAGCGCGGCGACGGGCTTCGTCGGACATCGACTTGGCCGTTTCCAGCTCGGCGATCAGAGCGTCCTTCTCGCTGCGGAAGGCTAACAGCATCACGGCGGAGCGGTTAAAGTTGCCGGCGACATAGGTGAAGAAGGGCAGGGAGATGGCGAGCAGGACCACCATCAGCACGTCCACCGGTGACCAGGACGGCGCCCCGGCTGCGGCGAAGATCGCGACGGGCAGGGCGAAGGTCGCCACAAGCGCACCGCGTAGCGCTGACGCAATGATGGCGGTGACGGCGATGGCGAGCAGCAGGATTACTGCCTTGACGACCGGGAACGGTTCCAAACCGCAGGAGTCACACTGGATATAAACGAAATAGGCCCAGCCGATACCGCTGACGGCGTGGCCAAGCAGGAAGATCTTTGACCATTTGCCGAGGCTGAGTTCGTTGACGGGCGTGCGCTCAACGCGCCGCGCAACCAGCGCCAGCACGGCGTAGCCCAGCATGGTCAGGGGTGCCCATAACAGCAGGTCGATGTTCATGCCGGCAAAAAGGCCGGCGGCCGCGATCAGCACGACCAACAGCGGCATGGCCACTACCGTGTTGATCATCGCATGGGCATGAAGCTTGAGTAGCTCGCGCTCAAATGCAGGCGAGCCGACTTGCTCTGCCAGGCGATCGCGCGTGCGGCGGATCGCCCGCGCAACTTCGCTGTTGCGGCTGGGCTTGGTGCGATCCACAATGATCTTGTCAGCCGAAGCCGAGCGCTGCACCGCCATTGAACCCGCAACCAAACACTAACAACTATCCTTAATGGCAGACTAAGCGCGAATGATTAAGAACCCCTTCCGGCGGGAAGACTTGCTCGCGCGCCGAGACAGCGCCGGGCGTGATGCAGGAGGAAAAGCATGAAACTGTTTGATGGCGGCCGTGCGCCCAACCCACGGCGCGTGCGCATCTTCCTGACCGAAAAAGGTGTCGAGGTGCCGCTGGAAGCGGTCGATATGAGCGCGATGGGGCACAAGTCGCCCGAGGTGACCGCGCGCAATCCGCTGCAGCGTTTGCCCGTGCTGGAACTCGACGATGGGACCGTCATCACCGAGTCGGTAGCGATCTGCCGGTATTTCGAGGAGCTTTACCCGGAGCCTGCTTTGTTCGGCACCGGAGCGGTGGGCCGTGCGGTGGTGGAGATGTGGCAGCGCCGTATCGAGCTGAACTTGTTAAGCGCTGTGCAGGCTGCCTTCCGCCACCTCCATCCTGCGATGAAAGACTGGGAAGTGCCGCAGCTGTCAGAATGGGGTGAGATCAACAAGCCCAAGGCGCTCGACTTCTGCCGCTTCCTGGATGCCGAGCTGGCGCAGCGCGACTTCATTGCCGGCGACAGCTATTCCATTGCGGACATTACGGCGCTGGTGGCGGTGGACTTCATGAAGCCGGCAAAGATCGCCGTGCCACCGGACTGCGCCAACCTGCTGAGGTGGCATCAAGCGGTATCAGCAAGGCCCAGCGCGCAAGCTTGATCGAAACACCTTCCGCCTTGGACCAGCTGATTGCTGCCATGAAGGCGTGTCGCGTGTGCCGCGACGCGCCTCTCGGGAAGCCCTTGCCGCATGAGCCGCGGCCCATCTTCGTGGCGTCGGCTGAAGCGAAAATCCTGATCGCGAGCCAGGCGCCGGGCATCCGCGCGCATCTCTCCGGCGTGCCGTTCATGGACCCATCTGGCGTGCGACTGCGGCAGTGGCTCGGCGTCGATGAAGCCAGGTTCTATGATACCCGCAACTTCGCGATCCTGCCGATGGGCTTCTGCTTTGCCGGCCATGATGCGCAGAAGGGCGATCTGCCGCCCCGGCGCGAATGTGCGCCGATCTGGCGCAAGCCTGCGCTTGACCTCATGCCTGCTATCCAGCTGATTCTGGTGATCGGCATTCATGCACATCAGTATCATCTCGGGCGGGGGACTTCGATGACCGAGATGGTGCGGAACTGGCGCGCCATCCTGCATGCGAGCAGTGGCCCGCCCGGGCTTCCGCTGCCGCATCCGTCCTGGCGCAACAGCGGCTGGCTGAAGAAGAACCCGTGGTTCGAGATCGAACTTCTGCCGGAGCTGCAGGCCCAAGTGGAAAACCTGATTGCCTACTAAGCTTGTAGACATTTAGTTGTTGCGAGAGGGAAGGATTCTGGTTTATTGAGGTAAAAAATTCTACGGAGTACCTCTATGGACCGGCTCGATCGCAAAATTCTTCGCCTGTTGCAGGAAGACTCGACGCTCGCTGTCGCGGATGTCGCCAAGAAGGTTGGCCTGTCGACGACGCCTTGCTGGCGCCGAATCCAGAAGCTGGAGGAAGAGGGCGTCATCCAGCGCCGCGTCGCGATCCTTGATCCGGTGAAGATCAATGCCCGCGTCACGGTGTTCGTTTCGATCCGAACGGGCTCGCACAGCCACGAATGGCTGAAGCGCTTTTCCGAGGTGGTGCAGGACTTTCCAGAGGTCATCGAATTCTACCGCATGAGCGGCGACGTCGATTATCTCATCCGGGTCGTGGTGCCGGACATCGCGGCCTATGATGCCTTCTACAAGCGGCTGATCGCTAAGATCGAGATCCGGGACGTGTCGTCGTCCTTCGCGATGGAGCAGATCAAATACACGACCGAGCTGCCGCTGGACTACATGGTGCTCGATAAGGAGCCGGCCTCCAGCGCTGCTTGAACTGGTTCGCGGTCACCTTTGGTCACGGCCTGGTGAGATTGCCTTTCTATACGCCAGCATCTGCCTAACTGCGTTCCCGTTCAACCACACGGAGTTCGCATGAAGACGCTTGTTATCGCCGCCGCAGGGCTTGGGCTCAGCCTCACTTCCGCGTCGGCGCAGGTTGCCCGCTATGGCGCTCGTCTTGACGGGTTCGAGTACCCCTTCAAGACGGAAAGCTACGACTTTTCCGGGCAGAACCAGGCACTTTCCATGACGTTCATGGATGTGGCGGCCGCCGAGCCGAACGGGCAGACCGTCGTGCTTTTGCATGGCAAGAATTTCTGCGCGGCGACCTGGGAAGAAACCATTACCAAGCTGACCGGTGCGGGCTATCGCGTCATTGCCCCCGATCAGGTCGGCCTCTGTAAATCCACCAAGCCCGAGCATTATCAATATTCGTTCCATGCTCTGGCTGCGAACACAAAGGCGCTGCTTGACGCGCGTGGGATCGAAAAGGCGACCGTCATTGGCCATTCCATGGGCGGGATGCTCGCGACGCGCTTTTCGTTGATGTATCCGGAAGCCGTCGACCGTCTCGTGCTGGTGAACCCGATCGGGTTGGAAGACTGGAAGGCAGATGGCGTGCCGTATCAGCCGATCAACGAGGCCTTTGCGGCCGAGAAGAAGACGAGCTTCGACAGCATCAAGGCCTATCAGGAGAAGTTCTATTACACGGCCGGCTGGAAGCCGCAGTATGATCGCTGGGTGGAGATGAGCGCAGGGATGTATGCCGGCGAGGGCGGCGAGCTGGTGGCCTGGAACCAGGCGCTGACCTCCGACATGGTGTTCACGCAGCCGGTGGTGCATGAGTTCGACAAGCTGAAGGTGCCCACGCTGCTGATTGTCGGCACGCAGGACAAGACGGCACCGGGTGCCAACCGCGCGCCGGACGACATTGCCGCCAAGCTCGGCGATTACACCAAGCTCGGCAAGGCTGCCGCCGAGGCAATTCCCGATGCCGAGCTGGTGGAGTTCGATGATCTCGGACACTCGCCGCAGATCGAAGATCCGCAGCGTTTTCATGAGACCCTGCTCGACAAGCTGAGTGCTGCTCGCCAGTAGCGGTTAGCGGTTCATCCTGATGGCGCGGCTTACTTCTCGAGCCGCGCCAGAAGCGAGGACGTGTCCCAGCGCTGGCCGCCTAGCGCCTGAACGTCCTTGTAGAACTGGTCGACCAATGCCGTGAGGGGCAGCTTCGCGCCGTTGCGGTCGGATTCTTCGAGCACGATGCCGAGATCCTTGCGCATCCAGTCCACCGCAAAGCCGAAGTCGTATTTGCCGTCGTTCATGGTTTTATGGCGGTTTTCCATCTGCCAGGAGCCGGCGGCACCCTTGGAGATGACCTCGACCACCTTGTGAATGTCGAGCCCGGCCTTCTTGCCGAAGTGGATGCCTTCGGCGAGGCCCTGAACGACGCCGGCGATGCAGATCTGGTTGATCATCTTGGTGAGCTGACCGCTGCCGGCCGGTCCCATCAGGCCGACCATCTTGGCGTAAGCGTCGATGACGGGCTTGGCGCGCTCGAAC
>NZ_DAMBUH010000072.1:3793-11377 GCF_032053605.1 Tianweitania sp. | reverse complement strand
CGCCGCTTCCTCGCCGCCGACCATGACTGTCAGCTGGCCGTTTTCCGCGCCGGCTTGGCCGCCGGAGACGGGTGCGTCGAGAAAGTGGAAGCCGGCTTCTTTTGCGGCTGCGTCGAGTTCGCGCGCGACTTCCGCGGAGGCCGTGGTGTTGTCGATGAATATCGCGTCCTTCTTCATGGTCGCGAAGGCGCCGTCCGATCCAGTGGTGACGGAACGCAGGTCATCGTCATTGCCAACGCAGCAGAACACGAAGTCCTGATCCCTAGCGCCTTCGGCCGGCGTGGCAGCGTGCTTGCCACCGAACTCCTCGGCCCACTTCTCCGCCTTCGCAGCGGTGCGGTTGTAGACTGTGACGTCGTGGCCGCCCTTGGTCTTGAGGTGGCCGGCCATGGGGTAGCCCATCACGCCGAGCCCGATGAATGCGACTTTCGCCATGAGAGGTTCCTTCCAGCTGTTCGTTGATTAGCGCTTGAGGTGGCGCGTCAGGCGCCGCTCGATCCATTCGATGACGTTACGCAGCGTTTCCACGATCGCGAGGTAGATCAGGGCTGCGTAAAGATAGGTCTGGAAATCGAATGAGCGGGAATAAGCGCGCCGCGTTTCGCCCATCAGGTCATAAACGGTGATGATGGCGACGATGGCCGAGCCCTTGATCATCAGGATGATCTCATTGCCGTAAGGGCGCAGGGCGACGATCAGGGCCTGCGGGACGATGATCAGCCGCAGCGTATGCAGGCGCGACAGGCCGAGTGACGCGGCACCTTCCCACTGGCCGCGTCCGACGCTTTCCACCGCGCCGCGCAAGATCTCGGCCTGGTAGGCTGCGGTGTTCAGCGTGAAGGCGAAAAGGGCACAGTTCCAGGCATCGCGGAAGAAGCTCCACAGGCCGATGGCTTCCAGCTGCGGCCGGAACGAGCCGAAACCGTAATAGATCAGGAAGGTCTGCGCGATCAGCGGCGTGCCGCGAAAGAAATAGACATAGGCGTAAGCGAGGGCGCTTGGAATGCGCCGCTTGGTCATGCGGCCCCATGCGATCGGGATGGACAGGAGGGCGCCGAGGATGATCGACAGGAAGACCAACTGCAGCGTGACGATCAGGCCCGACCAGTAGCGGCCGGCGTAGCGATCGAACAGCTCCGGATTCCAGGACTGGACGAGGTACAAGGCGAGGCCTGCGATCGCAAGCGCCCACAAGGCTACCAGAATAGTGCCGGCGATACGGGTGCCGGTCCAGCGGCGGCTTGGCGTTGGCGGACGTTCCACCAGGTCGGCTGGGACGGCGTTCATCGTGACCCTCCGCTTTTTGCCGTCCAGCGCTCAATGGCGCTGAAGACGAAGGAGGAAACCACGGCGAGCACGAGATAAAGCAGGCACGCCAAGCCGAAGAACAGGAAGGGCTCCTTGGTCACACGCGCGGCGACGCCGGTTTGGCGCAGAATGTCGGACAGGCCGATGACGGAAACGAGTGCCGTGTCCTTGAGCAGGATGAGCCAGAGATTGCCGAGGCCGGGCAGGGCGACACGGATCAGCTGCGGCAAGATAACCAGCCGCATCGTGCCGGTGTGGCTAAGGCCGACTGAATAAGCGCCTTCATATTGCCCGCGCGGAATGACGCGGAACGCAGCGAGAAACACCTCGCTGGCATAGGACGAGAACATGATGCCGAGCGCGACCATACCAGCCGCGAAGGCGTTGATCTCGATCGTGGTTTCCTCACCAAACAGCGCCGTGATCTGCTGCAAGCCGAGTTGCGCGCCATAGAAGATCAGGAACAGTGTGAGGAGTTCGGGCAGGCCGCGAAAGATGGTGGTGTAGATATTGCCGGCAAGCCGCATAGACGGCTCTTCCGACTGCTTCATTAGCGCCACGAAGAAGCCGAGCACGAGGCCGAAAGGCAGGGTCGCCAGCGCAAGGCCGACGGTAACCAGCACGCCGGTCGCGATATCGTCACCCCAGCCGTCGGGACCGAAACTCAGCAGGTTCAGGGCAGCGTCCATGAAGCGATCTGTTTATCCGCCACCATCATGAAGGAGCCGGAACGGCGCCGGCGGGTCGTCCCGCGGATCCGTTCCGGCTGCAATCGGCTTCAAGTTTTCGACGGATCAGCCGCCGAAAACGTCGAACGGGAAGTACTTGTCGTTGACTTCCTTGTACTTGCCGTTAGCGCGGATGGCTTCGAGCGCCTTGTTGAACTTGTCGGCCAGTGCGGTGTCGCCCTTGCGGATGGCGATACCGATCTTGTCGTCGGAGCTGACAGCATCGCCCTTGAAGTCGCAGCAGGAGCCGTCTTCACCCTTCACGAAGCCATACTGCACGCCGAAGTCGCCCAGCACGGCATCAACGCGGCCGCTTTCAAGATCAGCCCAGGCTTCGACTTGCGTTGGGTAGGCCTTCACGTCGGCATCCGGATAGGTCTTTTCGGCGAACTCGGCAGCAATCGTTCCCTGCTGCACGCCGATGGTCTTGCCGCTGGTCTCAGTGGCCGCGAACTTCGAGTCTTTCGGCGCAACGAAGACGAGCGAATTGCTGTAATAGGGATTGGTGAAGTCGACCTGCTGCTTGCGCTCGTCGGTTATCGACATGGAAGCAACGATGGCATCAAAGCGCTTGGCCTGCAGCGCGGGGATGATGCCGTCCCAATCCTGCGTGACGAACTCGCACTTCGCCTTCATCTCTTCGCAAAGCGCCTTGGTGATGTCGATGTCGAAGCCTTCCAGCTCGCCGGATGCGGTCAGGTTGTTGAAGGGCGGGTAGGCGCCTTCGGTGCCGATCTTGATCGTCGTTTCCTGCGCGGAGGCGATCGAGGCCATGGACAAAGTGAGCAAAGCTGCGGAGGCCGCCAGGCAGAGCTTGGAAATGCGCATTCGTGTTCCTCTCGGTTCTTGTGCTTGCAGCCCTTGGCTCTTGGGTGCGCTTGGCTGCTGCAAGCTAAGATAATCCCACTGTTTTCGCTGCGATTGCAACGGCTAAACAGCGTCAAACCCGCGCTAAGGAAAGCGTTTCCACGATGAAGTCAGCGATGGTGGGGATGTCATCGAGATCGAACACGGGAAGGGTGGAGCCATCCACCGGATGATCGGCGGCCAGGGCGACGATCTTGGGGTCGTTTTCGGACAATGGTGCGCGGGTTGCCGTGTTCTTGCGGCGGGCCTCGATCTTGAGGTGATCTTCGCGCTTGTAGCCTTCTACTAGAACCAGATCGCAGGGGGAAAGGCGCGCCAGGATTTCCGGCAAGGTGGGTTCGGCGTCGCCGCGTGCTTCATGCATCAGCGCCCAGCGGTGGGACGATACGATCGCGACTTCCGAGGCGCCGGCCGCGCGGTGGCGGAACGAGTCGGTGCCGGGCACATCGATGTCGAAGTCATGATGGGCGTGCTTGATCGTCGACACTGTGTAGCCGCGCCCGGTGAGTTCGGTGACGAGCCGCTCGGTAAGGGTTGTCTTGCCGGAGTTCTTCCAGCCGGTAATGCCGAAGACACGTTGCGTCATGACGCGCTTCCGGCAAGGTGCTGTGCTTCGGCGAGATCGTCTGGTGTGTTGATGTTGAAGAAGGGGTCGAATGGCGCGGTGTCGAAGGGGACACGGACATGCGGATGATCGGAAATGAAGTGGTTCACGCGACGGCTTGGCTGTGTGTTGAGGAAGGTTTCGAGATCATGCCGCAAGGCGACCGGCCACAGGGCGAAGGTCGGGTGGACACGGTCGTTGGAGGTGGCGACGGCGATCGTTGAGGGTGCGGACGCTGCTTGCAGGCGTTTAACGAGATCGACGGGCAGGAAGGGCGTGTCGCCGGCTACGGTGATGAGGGTGTCGGCGCCGGTCGTTTCGGCCCAGATGAGGCCGGTTAGGATGCCGGCTAGGGGGCCGTCGAAGGTGCCGAAGGCATCGGGGAAAATTGGCAGGTTCAGGGATGCGAAACGTTCAGGGTCGCCATTGGCGTTGATGGCGACAGCGTCGACTTGAGGGCTCAGCCTGCGCACGACTTCGTCGAGGACTGTAGCAGATCCGAGCGGCAGCAGCGTTTTGTCGCCGCCGCCCATGCGGCTCGACCGGCCTCCTGCCAGGATGATGCCGGCGATTGTCATGGGCGATCGGTGCTGTGCATGGATCAAACGCCGTCTGGCGCCATGGTCGAGCCGGTGCTGGCCGTGGCTGGCTTTTCACGGCTGACGCGGCGCTCGCGCAGCAGCGTGTAGATGCCGGACAGGACGATGATGACGGAACCGACGATCATCGGCAAATCAGGCAGATCGCCGAAGATCAGGAAGCCTAATGTGATGGACCAGAGTAGGCTGGTGTAGCGGAAGGGCGCTACGGCCGAAACATTGCCGGACCGCATCGCCATGATGACGAATTGGTAGCCGATCAGCACCATGAAAGCTGCAAAGCTCAAGGCGCCCACAATTTCCAAACGCGGCGTTTGCCATCCGCCCATCGGCACCATGAGGACGCCGCCGGCGAGCATCACGAAAGCGGAGGTGACGAAAGAAATGAGCGACGAGGGGATCTGGCTTGGCGCGCGGCTCGTGGAAAGATCGCGCACGGTGCAGAGCAAAACGGAGGCCAGCGTGAACAGGGCAAAGAAGTTGAAGCCCTCGAAGCCCGGTCGCACGATGAGCAGAACGCCTGCGAAACCGATGGCGATAGCGAGCAGCCGCCGCCAGCCGATCGGCTCTCCAAGGAAGATGGCGGCTCCAAGGGTCACCGATAATGGCAGGGTCTGGAGAATGGCAGAGCTGTTGGCGAGCGGCAAATGGGCCAGCCCTATTAGGAAGCTCGCCGTTGCGAGGATCTCGCTGGCAACGCGCGTCATAACCAGGGGATGGAAGGCAAGCTTCGGAACGCGCAAGGCACCTTGCTGCCAAGCGAGAAGGCCGATCAGGATCGTGGCGAAAACGCCGCGGATCAGCATGACCTGTCCAGGGTTCATCTCGGCGCTGGCTAGCTTTGTCATCGAGTCGTTGATTGAGAAGCCCGCCATGGAAATGACCATGAACAGGCTGCCGCGCATGTCGGACGGAAGGGCCACAGGAAGTCCCGGAGATTGCGATCAGCAGCCGGTCTAGCAGGGGCTGGGCGAAACACAACCGTCAGGGATTGGGCCACCCCACAGCTTCTGACTGAGCTTAGCCGCCGGTGACGCTCATATGGCGCGAGACGGCCGGGCGGCGCGTCGTACGATCGATGATGAAATCGTGGCCCTTGGGCTTGCGGGTAATGGCTTCGTCGATGGCCTGGGACAGTAATTCGTTGCCCTCGGACGCGCGCATCGGGGAGCGCAGATCGGCCGCGTCTTCCTGGCCGAGACACATGTAGAGCGTGCCGGTGCAGGTCAGGCGAACGCGGTTGCAGCTTTCGCAGAAATTGTGGGTCATCGGCGTAATGAAGCCGAGGCGGCCGCCGGTTTCCGCTACCTCCACATAGCGTGCGGGTCCGCCGGTCTTGAACGGAATGTCGGTCAGCGTGAACTGCTGTTCGAGGTCGGTGCGCAGCTTGCTCAGCGGCAGATACTGGTCGGTGCGATCAGCGTCGATCTCGCCCATCGGCATGGTTTCGATCACGGTCAGGTCCATGCCGCGACCATGCGCCCAGCGCATCAGTTCGGGAAGCTCGTGCTCGTTGAAGCCCTTCAAGGCGACGGCGTTCAGCTTGATCTTCAGACCGGCAGCTTGCGCGGCATCCAGCCCAGCCATGACCTGGTCCAGGTTGCCCCAGCGCGTGATCGTACGGAACTTGGCGGGATCGAGCGTATCGATCGACACGTTGATGCGCTTCACGCCGCAATCAACCAGCTCGGCCGCGTGCTTGGCCAATTGGGAGCCATTGGTGGTGATGGTCAGTTCGTCCAGTGCGCCGGAAACGAGATGGCGCGAGATCTGGCGCACCAGATGCATGATGTTCTTGCGCACCAGCGGCTCACCGCCGGTCAGCCGCAGCTTGCGCACGCCTTTTTCCACGAAGACGGTGGTGAGACGGTCAAGTTCTTCCAGGGACAGCAGGTCGCGCTTGGGCAGGAAGGTCATGTCTTCCGCCATGCAATAGGTGCAGCGGAAGTCGCAGCGGTCCGTCACCGAAACACGGAGATAGGTGATCCGGCGTCCAAACGGGTCGATCATTGCAGTCTAGGCCTTGGGCTCGCGGTCTGTGCTAGCTGAGACCTGATATAGGAGCGTCGGGGTCAAACAACCAGCGCGCTTTGCGCCGCAGGCAGGTTTGTGGCAAGAAGGCGCCATGGCTGCACCTTCAGAATTGCGCGTGTCGAAAGACCGCAAGCTCCTCACCGTCACCTTTCCCAACCATGCGCCACTCGAGCTTCCCGCCGAGTTGCTGCGTGTGACATCGCCGTCGGCTGAGGTGCAGGGCCATTCGCCCGACCAGCGCGTGACAGTGCCCGGAAAGCGCGAGGTCGCGATCGCGCGCATGGAGCCAATCGGCAATTATGCCGTGCGCATCGTGTTCGATGACGGGCATGAGTCGGGCATCTTCACCTGGAATTATCTGCACGAGCTCGGTCATGAAAAGGACCAGCGCTGGCAGACTTATCTCGACGAGCTTTCAGCCAAGGGTCTGTCACGCGACCGGCGCTGATCAGCCTCAAGCTTTCGTGAAGATGCCGCCGAAACTCCGCGGCCTTCACTTCGTGTCTCCTCACGTCCCTGAATATTCCAGCGAGCCAGCAAGGCTTGCTCCTTCATGGGCGTGGGTGCGGACATGATTGCTGAGCCCGTTTGTACCTGTGCCCGGGGCCGTTCAGTTGATCTGGACGGCCCTTCTTCTTGGAGGGTAGCCGCGCCGCATCCCTAACAAATGTTGCATTCCTGCCGCACGCGCGAACAAACGGTTTACGGTCGCTTAACCCATTTGGCGTCAATCGATATAGTCACAGCGCATCCTGAATCGTCCGTCCGAACCATGATTGGGATGCCTGCTGCCGTTCGATCCAGCACCAGACGAGGGGATGCGCTTTGCTGCCAGTTTCACGAGTTAAAACCGGCCTGATTCTGGCCCTCGTTGCCGCAACTTCGCTGTCGAGCATCAATGCAGCTTCGGCCGAAAACCTGTTCCAGCGGCTGTTCGGCAATAATCGCGGCGGGACAGTCGCCAATCAGGGGCCGCCCGCGCCGGCCCCAGCCGATGCAGCAGGGTATTCCACAGCAGGCCCAGCCCGTGCAGCCGGTTTCCGTGGTAAAGCCGACCAAGCCTGCGCCGATCGTGAAAGTGTCGTCGCCGAGCTATTACACCTACAAGACCGCAGCCCTCGTACCGGTCGACTTCTCTAAGCTGCAGCCGACCGGCTCGGTGGAGATCACCGGATCGATCGAGCCTTCTGAGCCAGGCACGCCGTTCGACCGCTCGCTGTCCGGACTGATCGACTATCAGTTGACCGCCGAGAAGGAGATCGCTGCGGCCATCGAAAAGCATTACGCTTCGCAGCCCGGCTTTATATGGGTTCTGGGAAGCGCACCACGTGTCCGCGCCGAGGCTGCGATGGCCATGTTGCAGGACGCCGGCAGCTACGGGCTTGATCCGCAGGACTACCAGGTGGCACGCCCACAGGTTACCGCATCCGGCCAGCAGGCGTTG
>NZ_DAMBUH010000072.1:0-3783 GCF_032053605.1 Tianweitania sp. | reverse complement strand
GATCCGGCTCTGATCCGCTACGAGATGACGATGTCGGCGCGCGTGCTGCGTTACATCCGCGACGCCCATGCGGGGCGCATCAACCCGAACCTTCTGTCGGGCTATCATGATTTCGCAGCCAAGTCGGTGGACTACGAGGCGGCGCTCAATGCGATGGCAAGCGGCGTCGACATCAAGACCTATCTTGAAGGTCAGCATCCGCAGAACGCGGAATATGCAGCACTACGCACCGAGCTGAAGTCGCTCGAAGCCGAGCGCGAGCACACGATCATCGTTGATCCGAAGCTGCTCCTGAAGCCGGGCGAGACCAGCGCGGAACTGCCGAAGCTCTTGACGCTGATCGACCAGAAGGGCGACGCCGCTTTCAAGGCAGCGCATGGTGCCGTGATCAGTGCCAATGCAAGCAGCGAGATCTATACGCCTGAACTGGTTGCCGTGGTGAAGGCCGCTCAGCAGGCGCATGGCTTGAAGCCGGATGGCGTCGTCGGTGGCCGCACGGTGGCTGCCATTGCCGGTGTGTCGAAGGCGGACCGCATCGAGAAACTCGAAGTGGCGTTGGAACAGCTGCGCTGGCACCCGTCCGACCTTGGTTCGACGCATGTGTTCCTGAACGCTGCCGCCTTTACCGCGACCTATCGCGAGAATGGCACCGATAAGCTTTCGATGCGCACGGTGGTCGGCAGCCCGACGCACCAGACGAGCTTCTTTTATGACGAGTTGGAGCAGGTCGACTACAACCCGTATTGGGGTGTGCCGCGCTCGATCATCGTCAACGAGATGCTGCCGCGACTGATCAACGATCCCGGCTATCTCGACCGTGCCGGCTATGAAGTCTCTGATGCCAGCGGCAAGCGCATCCCGTCGTCCACGATCAACTGGGCGGCCAATGGCAGCAACATTCCCTACAATGTTCGCCAGACGCCGAGCGAAGCGAATGCCTTGGGCGAGTTGAAGATCCTGTTCCCCAACAAGCATGCGATCTACATGCATGACACGCCGCAAAAGGCCTTCTTCAGCCGCGACGCGCGCGCTTTGAGCCATGGCTGCGTCCGCTTGTCGGATCCGCGTGCGATGGCGGCCGCCGTGCTTGGCACGGATGTGGCGCATGTCGCAGCCAAGCTGAAGCAGGGCCATTCCACGGAAAAGGTGACGCGCAAGATCCCGGTCTATGTCGCCTACTTCACGGCTTGGCCGAACCAGGCCGGCGAGGTGCATTATTCGCCGGACGTTTATGACCGCGACGCCAAGGTTCTGGCGGCTTTGCGCAAGACCAGCGATTCGCGCGCACCGTCGATCTAAGAGCGATCTGACGGCTGACTGACTGATGAAGGCGGCAAGGCGTTCGGCGTGATCTCAGATCGTGTGGAACACCCTGCCGCCTTCTTCGTTCGTGCTGCATAACAAACGCAGATCGGAGAACGACCCATGCTTAAAGGCCTCGGCATCACAGCCCTAATCATCTTCCTGATTGGCCTTGCAGTGGTCATCGGCTTGCTGAAGCTGATCTTCTAAAGCTTTCGCGCAACGCGACAGACACAAGCCGCCGTTCTGCCTTCGGGCAGCGGCGGCTTTTTTCGTTTGGATTATTTGCGTGGAGAATGGTGGGCGATACAGGGATTGAACCTGTGACCCCACCCGTGTGAAGGGTGTGCTCTCCCGCTGAGCTAATCGCCCGCCGAGGCGACCATGCGCCTGAACGTGGCGCGGTGTTTACGAGCGGCACTGGCGCAAGTCAAGGTGCTTCGGCTTGCGTCGTCGTTCCTTCATTCGCTGCCGCGATCAGCCTTGTCGCGACCGCTACCGTCAGCTCGTCGTAATGCGAAATGACCATGCTCGGCTCATAGGTGGCGACGGGCTGGTCGGTATAGCCGAAATCCACCGCTACCACCGGAATGCCTGCCGCTTTGGCCGTGTCGATATCGGTCTTCGAATCGCCCACCATGACCGCCTGATCCGGGTCTCCGCAGGCCTGTTCGATGGTGGAAAGCAGATGGCGTGGATCGGGCTTGCGCCACGCGAAGGTGTCGGCACCGCAATTGGCGGCGAAGTGCGCGTGGATGCCAAGGCCTTCAACCAGGGCGTGGCTGAGCTTCTCGAACTTGTTGGTGCAAATGGCGAGCTTCCAGCCGGCATCGGCGAAGCGCTGCATGGCATCGAGCACACCCGGAAACGGCTGAGAGGTGCCGGGAATGTTGTCGGTATAGTGCTGCAGGAAGGTGGTGATCAGCTTCTCATGCTGATCCGCATCAAGCGAGCGGTTGGCTTGGCGGAAGGCGCGTTCAATCATCGCGCGTCCACCCATGCCCAGATAAGCGCGGAAAAGCGCCGGATCGATCGGCGGCAGGCCACTGTCTTTGAGGCTGTGAGACAGCGCCGCCAGCAGATCCGGGCTGGTGTCGACCAGCGTTCCATCGAGATCGAAGACGATAATGGGTTGGGTCATGGCACCCGCGATAGCCTTGGCAGGGGAAGACGGCAAGTGCGGCTTTGCCCGCGTGGCCAAAGATGATAGGAGCGCGGCCACGATCAACCAGAACCTGCTCATGGACGCGACGAACCGCAAGATCGAAGCCTCACGCGCCGCCTTGGCTTATGTTGAAGACGGGATGCGGCTTGGCATCGGCACCGGCTCCACAGCCGAGGAATTCGTGAAGCTGCTGGCCGAAAAGGTCGCCGATGGATTGAAGGTCACGGGCGTGCCGACCTCCGAGCGCACGGCGCGGCTGTGCATGGAACTCGGCATCAAGCTTTCCTCGCTTGAAGAAACGCCGGTTCTCGACTTGGCGATCGATGGTGCGGACGAGATCGATCCCGCACTCGACCTGATCAAGGGCGGCGGTGGGGCCTTGTTGCGCGAAAAGATCGTCGCAACGGCTGCCAATCGGCTGATCATCATCGCGGACAACAGCAAGAAGGTCGATTGCCTCGGCGCTTTCCCCTTGCCGATCGAAGTCAATCGCTACGGCCTTGAAGTCACCCGCCTCGCCATCCTCCGCGCAGCCGAGACGCTTGGTCTGCAGGGCGAACTGACGCTGAGAAGCGGTCGCGACGAGTCGTTCGTGACGGATGGGGGACATCTCATTCTCGACGCATCTTTTGGCCGCATTCCCGATTCAAGAGCGCTGTCTGCTGCCCTCGTTGCCATTCCCGGCGTCGTGGAGCATGGATTGTTTCTGGGGCTAACTACCATCGCCATCATAGCGGGCGAAGACGGCATCGACGTGATGCAGTCTGCTGGCTGACAAGGAGTCTATCATCTCATGGTTCAGACGTTTCGTGCTCGCCGGCTGATTGCCGGAGTTACCGGTGCAGTGCTGCTGCTCGGCGCAGGCGCGGCCTTCGCGCAGGAAGTAACGCCTTCGCATCTGGCAGCCGCTCGCGCAGCGCTTTCGGCGGTGAAGATCACTGATCAGTTCGATTCGATCCTGCCGACCGGCGCGCAGGCCTTGAAGCAGGAAATGATCCAGAAGGATCCGAACCTGGAAGACCTGATCGTCAAGACCGTTGACGAGAAGACCCTCGAGTTGGCCAAGCGTCGTGCTGACCTCGAGAACGAGGCTGCGCAGGTTTATGCGCGCGCCTTCACCGAGCAGGAACTCAACGAAATCGCCACCTTCTACAAGTCGCCAGCGGGTGCAAAATTGCTCGACCAGGGCGGCCGCGTGACTCGCGATGTGATGCAGGCAGCAGAAATCTGGCAGCGCGGCATTTCGCGTGATCTGGCGCAGTCGGTTGCTGACGCGTTCGAACCGGCTCGGCAGCAGGCGACGCCTGCAGCACAGC
>NZ_DAMBUH010000071.1:7006-17567 GCF_032053605.1 Tianweitania sp. | reverse complement strand
GGCCTGATGGTGGCGGCTGCGGCCTTCACCTACAAGACCAAGCACGAGGCCGAGAACCAGTTCGATCTTCTGGCCAAGACCGAAAGCCAGATCCGCTACGAGGAAGACACGATCTCGATCCTCAAGGCAGATTGGAGCCTGCTCACTCAGCCCGCGCGTCTCCAGCGTCTGACCGAATCCTATGCCGACGACTTGAAACTGGGCACGGTCGAGCCGGAGCAGATCGTTACCCCCGACGCCATTCCGCAGCGCCCGCCGGAAGTGCCGGATCCGAATATCGATACGATTGCCGAGATGCTGAAGCGCATCGACAAGACCTCGACAGGAGCCATCAAACCATGATCGGGAAATGGCGTAAGCGCTTTGAAGGCACGGCATTGGGCAGCGGCATCGTGGTGGATGGCGAGCGCAAGGCGTTCGGCAGCCGCGCCCGGCCGCGCTTGATGATGACCATGGCCGTCTTCCTCGGCCTCTACGCAGCCCTTTCCGGCCGCATGATCCATCTTGCCATGACCGACCCGGAAGTCGGTGCCGGCCCCGCGTCGCGCGTCACCGCTTCACGTCCTGACATCGTTGACCGCAACGGCGAGGTGCTGGCGACCGACATCAAGACGGCGTCCTTGTTTGCCGAGCCGCGCCGCATCGTGGATGCCGACGAGGCCATCGAAAAGCTCGCCACGATCCTGCCCGACATCAATTACGAGCAGACCTACAACAAGCTGAAAAGCGGCGCCGGTTTCGTCTGGCTGCGCCGTCAGCTGACGCCCAAGCAGCAGTCCGACATCATGAATCTCGGCGTGCCGGGCTTCGGCTTCCGCACGGAAAAGCGCCGCTTCTATCCCGGCGGCTCCACCGCTGCTCATATCGTCGGCCTGGTGAATGTCGACAACCAGGGCATTTCCGGCATCGAGAAATATATCGATGATCAGGGTCTCGCCGACCTGCAGGCCAGCGGCCTGGCTCAGCCCAAGGATCTCGCGCCGTTCCAGTTGTCGATCGATCTGCGCGTCCAGCACATCGTGCATGACGAGATTACCCAGGCGCTCACCCGCTATCATGCAATTGCCGCCGGTGCCGTGGTGCTCAACGCCAAGACCGGCGAAGTCGTGGCGATGGCGTCGGTGCCGGATTTCGATCCGAACAACCCGTTCAACGCGCATGAAAAAGACCGCCTGAACCGCATGTCGGCAGGCACCTACGAGATGGGCTCGACCATCAAGAGCTTCACCACGGCGATGGCGCTGGATTCGGGCAAGATGAACCTGAATTCCACCGTTGACGCCAGCAAGCCCTTCCGCTTCGGCAACCAGACCATCCGCGACTTCCACGGCAAGAACCGCGTTCTCACTTTGCCGGAAGTATTCATCTTCTCGTCCAACATCGGTTCGGGACACGAGGCCGATATTGTTGGTCTGGAAGGCCATCGCGAGTTCATTCATCGCATGGGCCTGCTCGACCGCATGAAGACGGAGCTTCCGGAAGTGGCACGTCCGACCGAGCCGAAGGTCTGGAAGAAGGTCCATTCCATGACCATCGCCTTCGGCCACGGCATGTCCACGACGCCGTTGCAAACGGCGGTGGGCGTGGTGGCTTTGATGAATGGCGGCTTCCTGATGAACCCGACCTTCCTGCCGCGCACGCGGGATGCCGCGCTGGAAAGCGCCACGCGCGTCGTCAGCCAGCAGACTAGCGACGAGATGCGTTATCTCTATAAGCTGAACGCCACCAAGGGCACCGGCGGCTCGGCCACCCGCGCCACCGTTCCCGGCTATCGCATCGGCGGCAAAACGGGCACGGCGGAAAAGGTCGTGCATGGGCGCTATTCGAAAGACGTCCGCTTCAACGCCTTTGTCGGCGCATTCCCGATCGACGATCCGCAATATGTCGTGCTTTCGATCGTGGATGAACCAAAGCCGGAAAAGCCGGGGCAGGCGGCAACCGCTGGTCTCAATGCGGGACCTTTGTTTTCCAACATCATCCGCCGTTCGGCACCGCTGCTCGGCGTCCAGCCGGATTTCCGCCTCGAAGAGAAGCCATTGCTGGTATCCTCGCAGTGATTCTGAGGCGCTGAACCGCATCGGACACTGTGCAACCTGAAGTGATGGGACTGCGATGAAGCTCTCGGATTTCGCCGATATCCTGCCGTTGAAGGGCGAGGGTGCCTCCGCAGTGGATGTCAGCGCGCTCACCGCCGACTCCCGCCAAGCAACGCCGGGCACGGTGTTCTTCGCTTTGTCGGGAGCCAAGACGGATGGCAGTCGCTTCGCCGCCGACGCCGCTGAAAAGGGCGCCAGCGCGATTGTGGCCGGCGAGGGTGCTTCCGTTGGCGACCTCTCCATTCCGGTGATCCGCGTGGCCGATCCGCGCCGCGCTTTGTCCCTATCGGCCGCGCGCTTCTTTGGCGCCCAGCCCGAAACCATGGTTGCCGTCACCGGCACCTCCGGCAAGACTTCCGTGGCCTCCTTCACGCGCCAGGTCTGGGACTTCGGCGGCTATCAATCCGCCAGCATCGGCACCACCGGCGTCGTCGCGCCGGGCCGCAACACCTACGGCTCACTGACCACGCCCGACCCGGTCGCCCTGCATCATCTTCTCGCCGACCTCGCCAAGGCCGGCGTCACCCATGCGGCGATGGAAGCCTCCAGCCATGGCCTCGACCAGCGCCGTTTGGATGGCGTGCAGCTCAAGGCTGCCGCCTTCACCAATCTCGGCCGCGACCACATGGATTATCATCCAACGGTTGAAGACTATCTCGACGCGAAGCTTCGGCTGTTCCGCGACCTCCTGCCCAAGGATGCGCCGGCCGTGATCTTTGCCGACGATCCGTGGTCGGAGCAGGCGATTAAGGCCTCGCAGGATACGGGTTTGCGCACGCTTACCGTTGGCCGTAAGGGTGCGCTGCTGACGCTCAAGCGGGTCGAACACGAGCGTTATCGTCAGCGCGCGGAGATCGAAGCGGAAGGCCGGATCTTCGAGATCGACCTGCCGCTGGCCGGCGACTTCCAGATCGCCAACGCCCTCGTATCCGCCGGCCTCGCCATCGCCACTGGCATGCCGATCGAGCTTTCGCTGGCTGCCCTCGAAAAGCTTAAGGGTGCACCCGGTCGTCTCGATCTCGTCGGCTCCAAGAGCAACGGCGCACCGGTTTATGTCGATTATGCCCACAAGCCCGATGCGCTGGAAAACGTGCTGGCCTCCGTGCGTCCCTTCACCACCGGCCGTGTCGTCGTGGTGTTTGGCTGCGGCGGTGATCGCGATCGCGGCAAGCGGCAGATCATGGGTGAGATCGCCACGCGCCTGGCCGATGTGGTAATTGTCACCGACGACAATCCGCGCTCGGAAGTACCGGCGGAAATCCGCGCCGCCATTCTGGAGGCCGCTCCGAACGCGACCGAGATCGCCGACCGTCGCCAGGCCATCCACGAAGCGATTGCCATGCTGCAATCCGGCGACACGCTGATCATTGCCGGCAAGGGGCATGAGGAGGGCCAGACGATCGGCGCCGAAACGCTGCCCTTCTCCGACCACGCCGAAGCGCGTGCGGCGCTGACGGAGCGTGCGGCATGAGCCCCTTATGGACCGGCGATGCCATGACGGCGGCGATGAATGGCCGCTCCTTCGGCACTCTTCCTTCTGAAATCAGCGGCATTTCCATCGACAGCCGAACCTTGCAGCGCGGCGATGCTTTTTTCGCCATCGCCGGCGACCAGTTCGACGGCCATGATTTCGCGACCGCCGCCGTCAAGGCCGGCGCGTCGGTTCTGGTTGTGTCGGAAGGCAAGCTGCCGGCGCTCGGCCGGTTGACCACGCCCAAGATCGTGGTTCCGGATGTGCTGGCAGCGCTGGGCAAGCTCGGCCAGGCCGCGCGTGCCCGAACCAATGCCCGCATCATCGCGGTCACCGGTTCCAACGGCAAGACTTCGACGAAGGAAGCCCTGCGCCATGTTCTGGCGGCGTCTGGCACGGTGCATGCCGCCGACAAGTCCTTCAACAATCATTGGGGCGTGCCGCTGACCTTGGCGCGCATGCCTGAAGATGTCGATTTCGGCGTGTTCGAGATCGGCATGAACCATCCCGGCGAAATCCGTACGCTGGTCAAGATGGTCCGTCCCCACATCGCCATCATCACCATGGTGGGTGCCGCCCATCTCGGCTTCTTCCGCGACCTCGATGAAATCGCCGAAGCCAAGGCCGAGATCTTCGAGGGGCTGGAAATGGAAGGCGCGGTGCTCGTCAATCGCGACGATCCGCGCTTCAGCCTGCTCGCCAATCTCGCGCGCGCAAAGGGCCATGGCAACATCAAGAGCTTCGGCGAGAACCCGCAATCCGACATCCGCTTGCGCGATGCCGAATTGTTTGGCGACCGCTCGGAAATCGCTGTTTCGGTCAATGGCCGCGACGTGGTGGCGACGGTCGGCGCGCCAGGCCGGCACATCGTCCAGAACGTGCTCGCCGTGCTGGGTGCCGCCGATCTGGCGGGTGCGGACCTCGAAAAAGCAGCGGCGGCACTCGCCAGCCTCAAGGCGGAGCAGGGGCGTGGACGCCGCCATGTTCTGCCGGTGGATGATGGCACGGCCATTCTGATCGACGAGAGCTTCAACGCCAATCCGGCCTCTATGCAGGCAGCCTTGTCCTTGCTTGGCACGACCCAGCCCGGCACCGGCGGTAGGCGCATTGCTGTGCTCGGCGACATGCTGGAACTGGGCGAGCAGTCGCCCGAGCTTCATGCCGCTCTGGCTGAACAGATTGCGGCCGCCCGCGCCGACGCCGTCTTCCTGGGCGGACCGGAGATGCGCCGCCTTGCCGAAGCGCTTCCGGCCGACTTCCCGAAGGTTTACGCCGAAAGTGCTGCGGAATTGACGCCGCTCATCTTGGATGCGATCCGGTCCGGCGACGTCGTCATGGTCAAGTCATCCAAGGGCATCGGCTTCTCGAAGATCGTCGACGCAATGCTGGCACAATTTTCGTCCGCCAAAGCTGACGGTATGACGGCTTAACGCCGTCGCAGAGAGGTCTCCATTCATGTTCGTTTTGCTCGTCCAGTTCGCTGACGACCTCTCCATCTTCAACGTTTTCCGCTACATCACCTTTCGGACCGGCGGCGCGCTGATCACCTCGGCGCTGATCGTCTTCATGTTCGGCCCCTCGATCATCGATTCGCTGCGCATCCGTCAGGGTCGCGGCCAGCCGATCCGCGCCGACGGTCCGCAAACCCACTTCAAGAAGGCCGGTACGCCCACGATGGGCGGTCTGATGATCATGTCAGGCATCCTCGGCTCGTCGCTACTATGGGCGAACCTGTCCAGCCTGTATGTCTGGGCGGTGCTGTTCGTGACGATCGGTTTCGGCGCGATCGGTTTCTACGACGACTACACCAAGGTCACGAAGCAGAGCCATCTCGGCGTGTCGGGCAAGGTCCGGCTGCTTCTGGAGTTCCTGATCGCCGCCGTCGCGGCCGGCCTCATCATGTATGCCGGCAAGGAGCCGTTCTCATCCTCGCTGACCTTCCCCTTCTTCAAGGATGTGCTGCTCCATCTCGGCCTGTTCTTCATCCCCGTTGCCTGCTTCGTCATCGTCGGCGCGGGTAATGCGGTGAACCTCACCGACGGCCTCGACGGTCTCGCCATCGGCCCGGTGATGATCGCAGCCGGCTCGTTCGGCATCATCTCCTACCTGGCCGGTAATGCCGTTTTCGCCGACTATCTGCAGATCCACTGGACCCCGGGCACCGGCGAGCTCTGCGTGCTGCTCGGCGCCGTCATGGGTGCGGGCCTCGGCTTCCTCTGGTTCAACGCACCGCCCGCCGCCATCTTCATGGGCGACACCGGCTCCCTGGCGCTCGGCGGTTTGATCGGCACGGTAGCCGTCGCCACCAAGCACGAGATCGTTCTCGCCATCATCGGCGGCCTGTTCGTGATGGAAGCTTTATCCGTCATCATCCAGGTCGGCTTCTTCAAAATGACCGGCCGACGCGTCTTCCTGATGGCGCCGATTCACCACCATTTCGAGAAACTCGGCTGGACCGAAAGCCAGGTCGTGATCCGCTTCTGGATCATCGCCATCATCCTGGCCCTGATCGGCCTGTCCACCCTCAAG
Source organism: Tianweitania sp. (assembly GCF_032053605.1). Classification (NCBI taxonomy): domain Bacteria; kingdom Pseudomonadati; phylum Pseudomonadota; class Alphaproteobacteria; order Hyphomicrobiales; family Phyllobacteriaceae; genus Tianweitania; species Tianweitania sp. Next base: position 11,471 of record NZ_DAMBUH010000071.1, on the reverse strand, counting down.
CTGCGGTAAACACCATGATCTCCGCTCAGTCCTTTTCGGGGAAGGCGGTCGCTCTCTTCGGACTGGGCGGCTCCGGCATCGCAACGGCGCAGGCTCTCGTCGCAGGCGGCGCTGATGTTCAGGCTTGGGACGACAATCCCGAAAGTGTCGCCAAGGCAGAAGCTGCCGGCATCCCGGTCGTCGACCTGCGCACGATCGATTGGTCGCGCCTGTCTTCCTTCGTTTTGTCGCCCGGCGTACCGCTCACCCATCCCAAACCGCACTGGACGGTCGATCTTGCGCGCGGCGCTGGCGTCGAGATCATCGGAGACATCGAGATCTTCGTTAGGGAGCGTAAGCGTCTCGCGCCCGACGCTCCTCTCGTCGCCATCACCGGCACCAACGGCAAATCCACCACCACGGCCTTGATCGCGCACATCCTCCAATCCGCCGGTCGCGACACGCAGATGGGCGGCAATATCGGCCGCGCCGTGCTGACCCTCGATCCGCCTGAGAGTGGCCGTCACTACGTCGTCGAGTGCTCCTCCTACCAGATCGATCTCGCCCCTTCGCTGAACCCGACCGTCGGCATCCTCCTCAACGTCACGCCCGATCATCTCGACCGCCACGGCACCATCCAGCACTATGCCGACATCAAGGCGCGGCTCGTCGCCGGAAGCGAAACTGCGGTGATCGGAGTCGATGACAGCTTCTGTGTCGAGATCGCCGACCGGTTAGAGCGTGCCGGCCCGAAAGTGGTGCGGATTTCCGGAAGATTGCCGCTGAAAAGCGGATATTTTGCCGAAGAAAGCGAACTTTTCCGGGGAGCCACTCCGGAAAAACGGGCGCTTTTTTCGCTAAACGGCATCGGTTCGCTGCGCGGCCGGCACAATGCACAAAACGCCCTTGCAGCCGTTGCGACCTGCCTTGAGCTCGGTCTTTCCGAAGCCGAAATCCAAAATGGTTTGAACACCTTCCCCGGTCTCGTTCACCGCATGGAACAAGTCGCGCGGCGTGGAAAAGTGCTGTTCGTCAATGATTCCAAGGCAACCAACGCCGAAGCCGCAGCACCCGCTTTGTCGAGCTTCCCCAAGATCCGCTGGATTGCCGGTGGATTGCCAAAAACCGGGGGAATTGAAGCACTTAGACCCTTCTTCCCCCGCATCACCAAGGCCTATCTCATCGGCGAAGCCGCCCCCTCCTTTGCGGCAACTCTGGGTGAAACGGTTCCTTATGAAATTTCAGGGACTTTATCATCAGCCGTTAACCATGCCGCCCGGGATGCCGAGGCTGATGGCGAAACGGTGGTCCTGCTCTCGCCGGCATGCGCGAGCTTCGATCAGTTCAAGAATTTCGAGTTGCGCGGCGAAGCATTTCGCCAGGCAGTTCAAGCACTTGCCGGAATAGAGCCGGTTTAAGGGGTATGGTTTATGCTGAGCAGATTGGATCGCAGTCCTGTCTCGAACTGGTGGTGGACCATCGATCGCTGGTTCTTGTCCGCCTTCGTCATGCTGATGGTGCTGGGCATCGTCCTGTCCTTCGCCGCCAGCCCCGCCGTGGCTGAACGCATCGGCCTCGACAGCTTCCATTTCGCCACCCGCCAGATCATCTTCATGATCCCGGCCTCCATCGTCATGATCGGCGTGTCCTTCCTTGATGCGAGACAAATCAGACGCTTAGCAGTGATTTTGCTGGCCATCATGGTGGTCCTGATGGTGGCCGTTCTTTACGTCGGCGTGGAAGTGAAAGGCGCGCGGCGCTGGATTTCCTTTGCCGGCTTGTCGGTCCAGCCCTCCGAATTCCTGAAGCCCGTCGTCATCACCGCCTGGCTGTTCGCCGAACACGCCCGCCAGCCTGACATTCCAGGCAATCTTTTTGCGATGATCCTGCTCGGCCTCGTGGTCGCTTTGCTCGTCGCGCAGCCTGATTTCGGCCAGACCATGCTGACTTTGGCCACCTGGGGCGTGATGTTCTTCGTGGCCGGCATGGCCTGGTTCTGGATCATCGCGCTGGGCGCCGTTGGTATCACCGGCGTTTTCGCTGCCTACACGCTCCTGCCGCACGTCGCCGGTCGTATCGATCGCTTCCTCACGGGCGAAGGCGATACGTATCAGGTTGATATGGCCATGCAGGCCTTGCTCAATGGCGGCTGGCTCGGCAAAGGCCCGGGCGAAGGCACGGTCAAGCGCGTCATCCCGGACAGCCATGCCGACTTCGTGTTTTCCGTCGCCGGCGAAGAATTCGGCATCGTATTTTGCTTCCTCATCATGGGCATCTTCGCCTTCATCCTGCTGCGCGGCCTTTCGACGGCGCTGAAGGAGCATGACGATTTCGCCCGCTATGCCGTGACCGGCCTGGTGACGCTGCTCGGGCTGCAATCCTTCATCAATATGGGCGTGAACGTCCAGCTTCTGCCGGCCAAGGGCATGACCTTGCCGTTCATTTCCTATGGCGGCTCGTCAACCATCGCGATCGCTATTTCCATGGGCATGATCCTGGCGCTGACCCGCAAACGCCCGGAAAAGCGCTCGCAGATCCATTATTCCATGGAACGCGCGCGCTCGCTGGCAGCGGCGGAATAAGATGCCGGGCCGTTCAGCCCTCAAGGGCACCATCCTTCTTGCCGCCGGCGGGACCGGCGGTCATTTGTTCCCAGCCGAAGCTTTGGCGCATGAACTTGGCGCGCGCGGTTGGGATGTTCACCTCGTCACTGATACGCGGGCAGGCCGGTATTCCGGCACCTTTCCGGCGGTTGCGACGCATCAGGTCTCTGCATCGACGTTCGGCTCGAAGAACCCGATAGCTCTCAGTCGCGCGATCTGGACGATCTGGAGCGGCGTCAGGCAGTCGACAGTTCTGATCAACAAGCTCAAGCCGAAAGCGGTGATCGGCTTTGGCGGTTATCCCACCTTGCCGCCGCTTTACGCCGCGAGCAGACGTGGCGTTCCCACGCTGGTTCATGAGCAAAATGCGGTCATGGGACGGGCAAATAAGGGGCTGGCTGCCCGGGTTTCCGGCATTGCAGGGGGCTTTTTGCCCGAAAATTCGGGCGTTCATGCCGGAAAAACCGTTGTAACCGGGAATCCTGTCCGGCCTGCGGTCATCACGGCGGCCGCCCGGCCGTTCAATCTGCCGGGCCTTGATGATCCATTCCGGCTGCTGGTGTTTGGCGGCAGCCAGGGCGCGCAGTTTTTTTCCGACGCTGTTCCAGCCGCCCTTGCGCTTCTGCCGGAAGCTCTCCGCAAGCGCTTGAGCGTCGTGCAGCAGGCGCGGGCGGAAGATGAAGATCGGGTGCGTGATGCCTATGACAAACTCGGCATGACGGTCGAGGTGTCGCCCTTCTTCAACGACATGGCAGAGCGCATCGCCGATGCCCATCTGGTGATTTCCCGCTCAGGTGCATCAACGGTTTCCGAGGTCGCGGTGATTGGCCGCCCGGCTATCCTGGTGCCGTATCCTCATGCGCTCGACCATGATCAGGCGGCGAATGCTGCAGCACTGGCCGCGTCGGGTGGGGCGGAGGTGCATCAGCAGGCGACGCTGACGCCGCAGCGGATCGCAGATCTCATTGCCGACCGCATGCAGGATCCGCAGGCACTAGCCGTGATGGCTTCCGCCGCGCGTTCCGCAGGCAAGCCGAATGCGGCGAGCTTGCTCGCTGATTTCGCAGAAGCTATTGCATCCGGCCAAACCGCAGCACAGTTCAAACAAGGAGTGCGGCCATGAAGATGTCGACCACAATCGGCCTCGTGCATTTCATCGGGATCGGCGGCATCGGCATGAGCGGCATTGCCGAGGTGCTCAAGAATCTCGGCTACGAGGTGCAGGGCTCTGACCAGGCCGAAGGCGCGAACCTTCAGCGTCTGCGCGACAAGGGGATCACCTGCTTTGTCGGCCACAAAGCCGAGAACCTTGGCAAAGCCGAGGTCGTGGTCGTCTCCACCGCCATCAAGAAGACGAATCCGGAGCTGGTTGCCGCGCGTGAAAAGCTGCTGCCGATCGTTCGCCGCGCTGAAATGCTTGCCGAGCTGATGCGCTTCCGCCAGGCGGTCGCGATTGGCGGTACGCATGGAAAAACAACCACGACCTCCATGGTCGCAGCGCTGCTTGAAGCGGGCGGGCTCGATCCGACAGTCATCAATGGCGGCATCATCAATGCGCTCGGCACAAATGCCCGCATGGGTGAGGGCGAGTGGATGGTGGTGGAAGCCGACGAAAGCGACGGCACTTTCCTGAAACTGCCGGCGGAAATCGCCGTCGTCACCAATATCGACCCGGAACATCTCGATCACTACGGCAGCTTCGACAATGTCCGCGCTGCCTTCCGCCAGTTCGTAGAAAACGTGCCGTTCTACGGGTTTGGCGTCATGTGCATCGACCATCCGGAAGTGCAGGCGCTGGTCGGCCGCATCGAGGATCGCCGCGTCGTAACCTACGGTGAGAACCCGCAGGCTGACATGCGCTTCGCCAATCAGCGCTACGAGAA
>NZ_DAMBUH010000071.1:0-6996 GCF_032053605.1 Tianweitania sp. | reverse complement strand
AACGCGTCTTCCGTGTTTGACGTCGTAATCCGCGACCGCAAGACTGGCGCGCTGGTCGAGATGAAGGACCTGAGGCTGCCGATGCCCGGCCGGCACAATGTCTCGAACGCCACGGCGGCTATTGCGGTGGCTTACGAGCTCGGCCTTCGCGAACCCGCAATCCGCCGCGGCCTCGCTGCCTTCAGCGGCGTGAAGCGTCGCTTTACGCATACCGGAAGCTGGAATGGCGTCGAGGTGTTCGACGATTACGGCCACCATCCGGTGGAAATCCGCGCCGTGCTCAAGGCCGCGCGCGAATCCACTAAGGGCCGCGTGATCGCCATTGCCCAGCCGCATCGCTTCACACGCTTGCGCGACCTATTCAGTGATTTCGCATCCTGCTTCAACGATGCTGACACCGTGCTGCTTGCGCCGGTTTATACCGCCGGTGAAGATCCGATCGAGGGTGTGACCTCCGAAGCCCTTGCCGTCGCAGCCCGCTCGGCCGGCCATCGCGATGCACGCTTTATCGAAGGTCCGCAGGTCATAGCTTCGGCCATCCGGGAGCTTGCCAAGCCCGGCGATTACGTCGTGTTCCTCGGCGCCGGCAACATCACGCAATGGGCCTACGCGCTTCCGGGCGAACTCAACGGCGGAGCAGTGGCGGCGGCATGACAGCAGGCAGCGATCTTCTTGCCCGGCTGGGTGACCGTTTAAGCGGGTTGCGCGGCCGGCTGACGCCGGATTCATCCATGGAAAAGATCACCTGGTTTCGCGCGGGCGGACCGGCCGATGTGCTTTTCCAGCCTGCCGACGAAGAGGATCTTGCTGCCTTCCTGAAGGCCGTGCCGGAAGAGATCCCGGTGATGGTCGTTGGTATCGGATCCAACCTGCTGGTTCGCGAAGGCGGCATTCGGGGTTTCGTCGTTCGGCTTTCCGCGAAGGGTTTTGGAACGGCCACGGCGATATCGGACACGCGCATCGAAGCGGGTGCTGCGACGCCGGACAAGCATGTGTCGGGTGTCGCCTATGACGCTGCCATCGGCGGCTTCCACTTCTTCCACGGCATTCCTGGCGGGATAGGCGGCGCCTTGCGCATGAATGCGGGCGCCAATGGATTTGAGACACGCGAGCGTGTGGTCGAGGTGCGAGCGCTAACCCGTTCCGGCGAGCGGATCGTGTTGTCTAATGCGGATATGGGCTACGCCTACCGTCATTCGTCGGCGCCCAAGGACCTGATCTTCACCTCGGCGATCTTCGAAGGCTATTCCGACGATCCCGCCACGATCCGCGTCAACATGGACGCGGTGCGGGATCATCGCGAAGCCGTGCAGCCGATCCGCGAGAAGACGGGTGGCTCGACCTTCAAGAATCCCGAAGGCACTTCGGCCTGGAAGGAAGTCGACCGTGCTGGCTGCCGTGGGCTTATGATTGGCGGCGCGCAGATGTCGCCGATGCACTGCAACTTCATGATCAACACCGGCAACGCTTCGCCCTATGATCTTGAAACGCTTGGCGAAACGGTACGCGCGCGCGTGCTTGCAACCTCCGGCATCAAGCTGGAATGGGAGATCAAGCGCATCGGCAATTTCAGGGCCGGACGCGAGGTGAAGCCGTTCCTTGGAGAGGCGGACTAACGGTCCTTTCCAACCTGATCAGGCAGCGGGTGGCGTGTACCGCGCCACATCGATCTGATCCGCGTGCTGCCTCATCCAATGTGCATCAAACCACGCCTGCATGTTGAGCAGCGTGCCCATGTTGACGCCGAAAGCCTTTTCAATGCGCAGAGCCATTTCGGGCGTGAGCGCAGCCTTCTCATTGAGAAGGTCCGACAATGTTGCCCGGCGGACGTTGAGGATTTCGGCAGCTTTTGAGATCGACAAGTTCAACTCGTCGAGAATTTCATCCTTGATGAAGCCGCCGACATGCGGAGGGGACATATTCAGCTTGGTGAGCGCTTCAGCCATCAGTGATAATCCTCCAAATCAAGATTGAAGATCTCGTTTCCTTCAAGGTCGAACGTGATCCGCCAATTGCCTGATGTTGCGATGCTCCATGTTCCGGCGCGATCGCCTGTCAGAACGTGGATGCGCCACCCGGGCGGTCCCGCGATGCTGTCCATGTCAGCGGCCGAGATGAGCGCTGCCAGAATGTTGCGAACGCGTTTTGCCATGTCCGGCCGAATACCTTTCGGATCATCATCCTCAAGGAGGCGCCGCAAGCCTTTATGCCGAACCGTACGAATGTGCATGCCGAGTAAGTGTACGGCGGAACCGTACAAATTTCAATGGCCGCTTTGCCTGCTTCATCTCCGACGGGCCTGAGTCCATTCTGCCATAGCAGCCCCGGTTTTTCAGACATCCTGACATTCTGGCTTGTCACAGAATCCAAGCTCTGATTCCTATGGCCTAAGCGTTTCCTGGTTTGAGTCGTGCAACCCGTGCGGCGGGTTTTCAGCTGGCAGAGCTCTCTGCCCGCAAGGCTCAAGCCATGTTCGAGCGCTAATGTTGGAATCGGAATAACTGCAGGGGCGCAGGGGCGGATGGCAAAGAAGCATGTGGCAGTGCTGATGGGTGGGGTCTCTTCGGAGCGACCCGTCAGCCTATCCAGCGGAAAGGCCTGTGCGGATGCGCTCGAGGCTGAGGGTTACCCTGTCACGCGGATCGATGTCGGTCACAATGTTGGCGCGGTTCTTGCCGAGTTGCGGCCCGATGTTGCCTTTAATGCGCTGCATGGACCTTACGGCGAAGACGGTAAGATCCAGGGCGTCCTTGAATATCTGCAAATTCCCTACACCCATTCCGGCGTGCTCGCTTCGGCGCTCGCCATGAACAAGAAGCTCGCCAAGCGCATTGCTGCGGCAGCCGGCATTCCCGTGGCCGAATCGCGGGTGATGAATCGCCATGCGATCGGCAACAAGCATCCGCTGAAGCCGCCCTACGTCGTGAAGCCGGTGTCTGAGGGTTCGAGCTTTGGCGTGGTGATCGTCAAGGAAGACCAGACCCATCCGCCGCAGCGCCTGAGTGCTGCCGATTGGCCGTATGGCGATATCGTCATGGTGGAACGCTATGTCTACGGACGTGAGTTCACATGCGCCGTAATGGGCGACGTTGCGCTTGGCGTTTGCGAGATCCTGCCGACCGGTCACGCCTTCTACGATTACGACGCGAAGTATGCGCCGGGTGGTTCGAAACACGAGATCCCGGCAAAACTTTCACCGAATATTTACCAAACTATACAGAAACTGTCTCTCAAGGCGCATCAAGCCATGGGGTGTCGGGGCGTTTCCCGATCCGACTTTCGCTACGACGACCGGTTCTCCGAAAATGGGGAGGTTATCTGGCTGGAGGTCAACACCCAACCTGGAATGACGCCGACATCGCTGGTGCCTGAAATCGCCCTGGAGGCGGGACATTCGTTCGGCGAACTCTTGAGTTGGATGGTGGAGGACGCGTCGTGTTCGCGTTAAGGTCGACAACCGGCGGTCGTCACAAGGGCTATGCGCCCCGTGAAGGCGTGTCCGAGACCATGGTGGTGCCGCGCTTCCTGCGTCGGCCGATGCGGATGCTGTCGCGTCTCGAAGAAGTCGAGGCGCGCATTCCGCGCTTTGCGGCAACGAGCCTGACGGTTGTGCTGCTCGGTGCGTCCAGCGCCTATGGTGCTTATCTCGGCGGCCATATGCCTGCGGTGATGCAGGCGGTGACGGCTCGTACGGGTTTTGCTGTCACCGACATCCGGATTTCCGGCGACAAGCAGACGTCGGAGATCGACGTTCTGGATCAGTTGCAGCTCAATGGCTGGACGGCCCTCGTTGGCTTCAGCGCGGATGCCGCGCGCGAGCGTTTGCTGACGCTGCCCTGGGTGGAAAGTGCAACCGTCCGCAAGATTTATCCTGATGCGATCGAAGTCGCGCTTGTCGAGCGCAAGCCGTTTGCGATCTGGCAGCATGGCGACGAGCTGACCGTGATCGAAAGCGATGGCCGGCCGATCGCACCGTTCGACGGCCGCAATGCGCGCGATCTTCCGCTGGTGATCGGCATGGGTGCGCCAGAGCGGGCTGCCGGCTTCGTGGCCGAGATGAGCGCTTACCCGGCACTTGCTTCTCAGGTGAAAGCCTATGTCCGCGTCGCCAACCGGCGTTGGGACGTGCATCTGGCCAGTGGCGTGCAGATCAAGTTGCCGGAAGGCGATGTCGACGGCGCGATCAAGGAATTGCTGGCGCTAGACCAAAGCCAGGGCCTGCTGTCGCGCGACATCGCTGCCGTCGATCTGCGCTTCGCCGAGCGTTTCATTGTTCAACTGACGCCGGGTGCCGTTGAGCGCCGCACGGCTCAGCTTGAAGCCGAAAAGAAGGCCGCCAAGAAAGCGGGTCGACAGATATGAGCTGGCTCGGCGGAAATTCGGATAGTGGTGCAAAGCGGTCCGGCATCGTTTCGGTGCTGGATATCGGCTCGCACAAGATCTGCTGCATTATCGCAAAGCTGAAGCCGCGCGAAGAAAGCCAGCTGCTGCGGGGGCGGACCCATCGCATTCAGGTGATCGGCATCGGCCACCAGAAGTCGCGCGGCGTGAAGTCCGGCGTGATCGTGGATCTCGACCGTGCCGAGCAGGCGATCCGCCTCGCGGTGGATGCAGCCGAGCGGATGGCCGGGCTGACAATCGATTCGCTGATTGTCAACGTTTCGGCCGGTCGCTTGAAGAGCGACGCGGCGACCGCGACCGTCAATCTCGGCGGCCATGAAACCGATGAAGCGGATGTGCGCCGCGTTCTGGAAGCGGGTGCCCGTCAGGCGCTACGCCATGAGCGCCAGGTTGTGCACACGCTGCCGGTCGGCTTTTTGCTCGACACCGAGCGCGGTATCCAGGATCCGCGCGGCATGGTTGGCGACGTTCTAGGCGTCGACATGCATGTTCTGACGGCTGACGCCGCACCGCTGCGCAATCTCGAACTCTGCATCAACCGAGCGCATTTGTCCGTCGAGCGCATGGTGGCGACGCCTTATGCGAGTGGGTTGTCGGCCTTGGTCGACGACGAGGGCGAGATGGGCGCTGCCTGCATCGATATCGGGGCCGGCACGACGAGCATGTCGGTCTTCTTCTCCGGCAAGATGGTTTATGCCTCTTCGATCCCGATCGGCGGCGCGCATGTGACTATGGATCTGGCGCGTGGCCTTTCCACCGCGATGGACGATGCCGAACGCATGAAGGTGATGCATGGCACGGTGATGCCGGCAGCGGGCGACGATCGTGATCTCGTGACCGTGCAGCCGATCGGCAGCGAGGCCGATGACGGCGGCATGCAGGTTCCGCGCGCTGCGATGAACCGCATCATCCGGGCCCGCGTGGAAGAAACGCTGGAGATCGTGCGCGACCGGCTGAACCAGTCAGGCAGCGGCCATCTTGCAGGCAAGCGCGTGGTTCTGACGGGTGGCGGCGCTCAGCTGCAAGGCCTGGCTGAAGCCGCACGACGCATTCTCGGGCGCAATGTTCGCATCGGCCGGCCGCTTGGCGTGGCAGGCCTCCCCGAAGCAGCAAAAGGACCGGCCTTCGCAACGGCGGTCGGCCTGATGATCTACCCGCAGGTGGCAGAGTTCGAAGTAGGCCAGGTGGCGGGCGGTGTTTCCCATAGGCTGACCGGCACAGGCGGACGGTTTGGTCGCGTGGGTCAGTGGTTGCGACAGAGTTTCTAGAGTTCAGAGGGGTTTAGGCCCTGTTTCTTGAGTTTAGCGAGGGCTTAGGCCCTCAAGGCAGCCGCGGCGGCGAAGCGGCAGGAAAAGACGAAAAGGACGACAAACATGACCATCAACCTTTCACGGCCGGACATCACCGAGCTGAAGCCGCGCATCACGGTGTTCGGCGTGGGCGGTGGCGGCGGTAATGCCGTTAACAACATGATCACGGCCGGTCTTCGCGGCGTCGACTTCGTTGTCGCAAACACCGACGCGCAGGCGTTGACGATGTCCAAGGCCGAGCGTCTGATCCAGCTCGGCGCCAATGTCACCGAAGGTTTGGGCGCGGGTTCGCAGCCTGAAGTCGGTCGCGCTGCCGCTGAAGAGTGCATCGACGAGATCGTCGATCACCTCTCGAACACGCATATGTGCTTCGTCACCGCCGGCATGGGCGGCGGCACGGGCACGGGTGCAGCGCCGGTTGTAGCCCGCGCTGCCCGCGAAAAGGGCATCCTCACGGTTGGCGTCGTCACCAAGCCGTTCCACTTCGAAGGCGGCCGTCGCATGAAGACGGCCGATACCGGTATCGAAGAACTGCAGAAATGCGTCGATACGCTGATCGTGATCCCGAACCAGAACCTGTTCCGGATCGCCAACGACAAGACCACCTTCGCTGACGCTTTCTCCATGGCCGATCAGGTGCTGTATTCGGGCGTTGCCTGCATCACCGACCTGATGGTCAAGGAAGGCCTCATCAACCTCGACTTCGCTGACGTTCGTTCGGTGATGCGCGAGATGGGCAAGGCCATGATGGGCACGGGTGAAGCTTCGGGCGAAGGCCGTGCAATGGCTGCTGCCGAGGCTGCGATTGCCAATCCGCTGCTCGACGAAAGCTCGATGAAGGGCGCCCGCGGCCTCTTGATCTCGATCACCGGCGGTCGCGACCTGACCCTGTTCGAAGTCGACGAAGCGGCAACCCGTATTCGCGAAGAAGTCGATCAGGACGCCAACATCATCCTCGGCGCGACCTTCGACGAAGAGCTGGAAGGCGTGATCCGCGTGTCCGTGGTTGCCACCGGCATCGACAAGGCTGCCAGCGATTTCGTGACGCCGCCGATCACTATCCGTCAGCCGATGAAGCCGCAAGCTCAGCAGAAGCCGCAGGCCGCCGCTCCGCAGCAGCCGGTTCAGCAGCAGGCGCCTGAGCAGCAGCCGGTTCGCGCTGCCGTTGACCCGGTCAACGAAGCGCTGCGCATGGCCGACATGCATCAGGAAGCCGTGCGCCAGCAGGAGGCCGCCCATCCGGCGGACGACTTTCGGCCGGTAAGCAAGCTGTTCCCGGCAGCCC
>NZ_DAMBUH010000070.1:0-18720 GCF_032053605.1 Tianweitania sp. | reverse complement strand
GGCGGCCGCATTGTGGAAGCGGCGGATGCTTTTCGTGCAGCCGGCCTCGCTCCCGTCCAGCTCGCCGCCAAGGATGGTCTCGCCATCGCCAACGCGTCGGCCGTCACCACAGCGATGGCAGCGCTTTCGCTGGATAGCTTGAGCGACCTCCTGCGCCTGCATATCGCCACGGGCGCGCTGGCCTTCGAAGGCTATGGTGCAAACCCTCGCATCTTCGATCCCCGCTTGGCAGATATTCGCCCGGCAGCCGGCCAGAGCGACGCAGCAGTGCTTTTCCGCCACGCGTTGGACGGCAGCAGCCTCCATGCACCGCAGCCCGGGCGCAAGGTGCAGGATGCCCTTTCCTTCCGCACTTTGGCGCAGGTCACCGGCACGACGCTCGCCGCCTATGCCGCCGCCTCCCGGGAGGTCGAAATCGAACTGAATGGCGCAGCCGACAATCCGCTGGTGCTGGTGGAAGACGAGGAAATTCACTCGGCCGCAAACTTCCACACACCGGCAATCGCACTCGCCTTCGATACGCTCGCCATCAGCCTTGCCCATCTCGCGACGGCTTCGGCGCAGCGTTCGATCAAGCTGATGACGGGGCGCTTGTCCGGGCTGCCCAACTATTTGTCACCGGCCGGCGGCGCGTCGGCTGGCTTCGTACCCATGCAAAAAGCTCTGGCGGCACTCCAGGTCGAGATCCGGCTCAAGGCAGCACCCGCCAGCCTCGATGCGCTTTCCGTGTCCGATACGGTCGAGGATGTGGCGCCGATGACGCCGCTGACGATCACCAAGCTCGACGAGCAGATCGCTTTGTGCCGCTGGATGATCACGCTGGAAGCGATGTTTGCGGCACAAGCCTGCAGCCTTCGCGCACAAGGAGAACCGGATCAGCACCTCGGCGCGGTGGCCGGTTGGCTGCAAACGCGGATCCGCGCGAATGTGCCTGCGCTGGAAGAGGATCGCGAAACCGGACCGGACGCGCAGATGCTGCATGAGCGGCTTTGGTGTGCCGAGACGGCGGAAGCCATGCGCGCGCTTTTCAGCGGCGCCAGTTCGCACCTGGCTTGACCTCGACCGCTTGCGCGACAAGTGCCCGCCTTGCTGTTGGAATGGAGACGAACATGCTGATTTGCCTGGAACTTGGCGGCAGCTTCGGTCAAGCGCCGGACTGGACGATCGACGGCGTCCAGCGCGTTGTCCAGATGGCCGAGGCAGGCGGCGTGGACTTCGTAATCATGCCGGACACGATCGCCAAGCCCGATGGAACAAGCGGCTGGCCGGACGCCACGATCCTGCTCGGGTTTCTCGCCGCTTCGACGCAGCGCATCGGCCTGATCGCGGCAACCTCCACCGGCGGCCACCAGCCCTACAATCTCTCACGGCGCCTTGCCTCACTCGACCAGATCAGCCACGGCCGGATCGGTTGGTGCGTGACATTTGACCAATCAGCCGCGGAGGACGCCGCCTTCAGCGCGCCTATCCGCATGCCGGGTGGCAACACGCCGGTGCGCATCGCTGAGTTCACGCGCGTTGTGGAAGGTCTGTGGCATGGCTGGGACGCCGATGCCGTGGTGATGAACAAGCAATCAGGCCAGTTCATCGATCCGAGCCGGATGCATTACCTCGACCACCAAGGCGCGTTCTTTTCCGTGCGCGGACCGTTGAACATCATGCGCTCACCACAAGACCGCCCGATCCTGATGCTGCGTGCGGATGATCGGCCTGCTATCGGAGAGGTCGCTGATCTCGCCGACATCGTCCTCTTCGAGGGCGACGTACCTCCTCATGGCAAAGCAAAGCACCTGCGCATGATCAATGCTGGCGCCTTTACCAGGGAACAGCGACGGGCGGATGCAGACGGGATTGTTCTACGCCTTCGCTCTCCCGAGGAAGCCGAAACAGTGCTGCAAACCCTCTCGACCAGCGCGGGCACTCGGCATGCCTCCACCACTCTCCGCAGCCGCCTGGAAGGAGCCGCTTGATGCGCGCGCAGATGAAGCTCGGCGCCTTTCTGATGCCAACCGGCCACCACATCGCCGCTTGGCGTCACCCGGATGCCGCCGCCGACATGGGCCTTGATGTCGATCAGTATATCCGCGTGGCGCAAACAGCAGAGAAGGCCGGCTTCGACCTCGTTTTCCTTGAGGACGCTGCTGGCTTGCGCGATGCGAACACCCGGACTGCGAGTCAGACAGCGCGTTCGATCGGCTTCGAACCGCTGAGCCTGCTGGCCGCCATCGCCGCACAAACCAGCCGCATCGGTCTCGTGGCAACCGCCTCGACATCCTATAACGAGCCCTATGCGCTTGCCCGTGCCTTTGCCACGCTCGACCTGTTGAGCGGCAGCCGCGCCGGCTGGAACCTGGTGACATCCGCAAGCGAGATCGAAGCCGCGAATTTTGGCGCGGAAGGTCTGCGCAAGCATGTCGATCGCTATCATCGCGCCGACGAATTTGCTGATGTCGTGGCGCGGCTCTGGAACCCGGCTGACCGATCCGCGCCGCTCAATCACAGCGGCGAGCACTTCATCGTACAGCAGGGTCTGGGGCTCACCGCCTCACGGCAGGGCAAGCCGGTGATGGTGCAAGCCGGTGCCTCCGATGTCGGCCGCGACCTGGCCGCCCGAACCGCCGATGTCGTGTTCACGGCCGCACAGACCATCGACAGCGCGAGAAGCTTCTATGACGATGTGAAAGCCCGCACCCGCGCCGTGGGGCGGAATCCCGACCACATCAAGATCATGCCCGGCGTGTCACCGATCGTTGCGGCAACACGCGAAGAAGCTCAGGCCAAGCTCGACGCCCTACAAAATCTGATCCCCGATGAGGTCGGCCTGTCGCTTCTCGCCAGCTATCTGGCCACCGATGCACTCAAGGATCTGCCGCTCGACGGTCCGCTGCCAAACCTGGAGGTCACGCAAGGCATGCAGAGCCGTCAGGCGCTCGTCGTGGAACAGGCCCGGCGCGACAACCTCACGATCCGCGAAGTCGCTCGTCACTTTGCCGGCGCACGCGGCCATTGGCGTCTGGTCGGCACCGCGCAGGATATCGCAGACGAGTTGGAAGCCTGGTTCACCGGCGGCGCCTGCGACGGCTTCAACGTCATGCCCGCCTTTTTCCCGGGCGAACTCCACAGCTTCGTCGAGCTCGTCATCCCCGAACTGCGGCGCCGCGGGCTTTTTCGACAGGCTTACGAAGGCGATACGTTACGCGCCAATCTCGGACTTGACGCCTGACGTGTTTGTTGAAGCGCCGGCTGAGGCAGGCGCTTCAACACCCGGCTGGATCAATCCCGGGCAGTTGCTTCCACTAAGGCCTCGCCAACGCGCTTCGGCCCCGGGAAATACTCCCACTCGTGGACATGCGGATAGGGCGTGTCCCAGCCGGTTACACGCAGCACCGGTTTTTCCAGATGGTAGAAGCAGCGCTCCTGCACTTCAGCCGCCAGTTCCGCGCCGAAGCCGGAAGTGCGGGTCGCTTCATGCACCACAACGCAGCGGCCGGTTTTTTCGACCGAAGCGACGATCGCGTCGATATCGAGCGGCACCAGGGTACGCAAGTCGATGATTTCCGCGTCGATCCCGGTATCCTGCGCAGCAACCTCGGCCACATGCACCATCGTGCCATAGGCAAGAACGGTCACGGCTGATCCCTCGCGCCGGATCACGGCCTTGCCGATCGGCACGGTATAATGTTCGTCCGGGACATCCGACAGCGGATGCTTGGACCAGGGCACGACCGGCCGATCATGATGACCATCGAACGGGCCATTATAAAGCCGCTTGGGCTCGAGGAAGATGACGGGATCGTCGTCCTCGATCGCCGAAATCAGCAAGCCCTTGGCATCATAGGGGTTTGACGGAATGACCGTCTTCAGGCCGGCAACATGGGTAAACAGCGCTTCCGGGCTCTGGCTGTGCGTCTGGCCGCCGAAGATGCCGCCGCCGCATGGCATCCGCACCACCATCGGCGCGGTAAAATCCCCGGCAGAGCGAAAGCGCAGACGCGCGGCTTCCGAAACGATCTGGTCATAGGCGGGATACATGTAGTCGGCGAACTGGATCTCGGCGATAGGCCGCAACCCATAGGCGCCCATCCCGACGGCAGCACCCACGATGCCGGTTTCCGAAATCGGCGTATCAAAGCAGCGGGACGTGCCATATTTCTTCTGCAGCCCTTCAGTGCAGCGAAACACGCCGCCGAAGAAGCCGACATCCTCACCGAACACCACAACGCGATCATCGCGCTCCATGGAAAGGTCAATGGCGCTGCGGATCGCCTCGATCATTGTGCGAGAAGGCATAAGCTCAATATCCCAGCTTCTGGCGCTGTTCGCGCAGGTGACGCGGCACGTCCTTGTAAACGTCCTCGAACATGGTGGCGGGACTCTGCTTTGGCCCATCATGCAGCGTGCCTGAGCGCCGCGCTTCCTGAGCGGCTGCCGCGATCTCCTGATCGAGCTCGGCTTCGAGCTGCACGGATCGCTCCTCGCTCCACTCGCCTCGGCTCACCAGATGCGCTTTCAGCCTGGTAATCGGATCGCCGAGCGGCCAGGCGGCGGATGCATCCTTTGCCCGATACTTGCTGGGATCATCCGAAGTCGAATGCGGCGCGACGCGATAGGTCACCCACTCGATCAGGGTCGGCCCGAGATTGCGCCGTGCCCGCTCCACGGCCCAGCTCGCAACCGCATTGACCGCAAGATAATCGTTACCGTCCACACGCAGCGACGGAATGCCATAACCATGCGCGCGCGCGGCAAAGGTCGTCCGCTCACCGCCAGCCATCGATTGCGGCGAGGAGATTGCCCACTGATTGTTGACGACGTTGAGGATGATCGGAGGTCGGTAGACCGAGGCAAAAACCAGCGCGGCGTGAAAGTCGCTTTCAGCGGTCGACCCGTCACCGATCCAGGCCGCTGCCACCTTCGTGTCGTTGCGGATGGCGGACGCCATGGCCCAACCCACCGCCTGAATATACTGCGTGCCCAGATTGCCGGAGATCGAGAAGAAGCCGGCTTCCTTGGCCGAATACATCACCGGCAGCTGACGGCCCTTGATGCGGTCGGCCGAATTGGACAGGATCTGGTTGATCATGTCGACCACCGGCCAATCCTGCGCGATGAGGAGGCCCTGCTGGCGGTAGGTCGGAAAATTCATGTCGCCTTTTTGCAGCGCAGACTGGAAGGCGCAGGCGACGGCCTCCTCTCCCGTGCATTGCATATAAAACGACGTAAGGCCCTGCCGCTGCATGCGCATCATGCGTTGGTCATAAGCGCGCGTCTTCATCATGGCGCGCAACCCGCCGCGCAGAGCATCAGTGTCTAGCGCCGGCGCCCACTCGCCTTTGGCTGAGCCGTCATCATCCAGCACGCGGATCAGCGAGTAAGCCAAATCTCGGATATCCTGCGGATCGGCATCGACCGGCGGACGCCGCACGGCACCGGCCGGCGACAGGCGCGACGTATCGACAGGCGCATTTTCCTCGCGCGACGGCGGCGCCGGCACATGAAGCGAAAGCGGAGCGAAATCACTCACAGCAGAACCTCCCATTCGGTAGTGCGGATGCCATGTCGAAGCGCCGCATCAGACCAGCATAAGCCGACGCAGCCCGTGGATCGAGCAAAGAACGGATCAAGGCTGTCCTCCCCAGCATTTTCAGTGATCCTACTGGTGCGGACAACAAGGAACTTTCTTTTTCTCCTCGTTCATGGTCACTCAAACAGGATAATCGTCTCCCTTGAGGTGCTAGCATGGAAGACTCTTCTGCACGATCGAAGCGCGCGAAACGCAGCCAGATCGACGCGACAGACCGGCGAATCCTTTCCGCCCTCCTGAATGACGGCCGTCTGACCAACAGCGATCTCGCCACCCGCGTCGGCCTATCCCCCTCACCCTGCTGGAACCGCGTCAAGCGCCTCGAAAGCGAAGGCATCATCGAGCGCTATGTCGCGGTTGTCGACAACGGCGCTCTCGGGCTGCGCGATGTGGTCTTCGTGGAAATTACGTTGGACAAGCACGAGGAAGAGGTTCTCGAACGCTTCGGCCAAGCCCTCACACGCATTCCGGAAGTGCTCGAAGCCAACCTTGTTACCGGCGAATACGACTATCTCGTCAAAGTCGCGGTGGCTGATACAGCCGACTACGAGCGCTTCCTGCGCCAGCACCTCTACAAGATCGGCAACATCCGCCAAACGCGCTCCACCTTTTCGCTGCGGACGCTGAAGCGAGCGGAGTCGGTTGATCCCGTGAGACTTGGCGAGCGCTGACGCCGGTCATATGCACCGTAGAACTCAGGCCATATCGGCAGGGTTTGGACATAGGTCGTCATCCTCCCGGGTGATCCTGTCTGCTTTTGAATGCCGCATCCATCATCGCTGGCACTGAAGACCTTGCCAGCTTGCCCGTGCACGTTAGCTCGTGACGATGGCACCCACCGGTTCGTTCGATCTTTCGCGCTTCCTTGATGCTCAAGCCGGCACTTACGCTTCGGCTCTTTCGGAGTTGCGAGGTGGCCGCAAGCTTAGTCACTGGATGTGGTTCATTTTCCCGCAGTTGCGTGGGTTAGGTCGATCGCCGATGGCGGAGCGGTACGGCATCATTGGGCTGGCTGAGGCTCAGGCTTATCTGGCCGATTCTGTCCTGGGGTCGCGGCTTGAGGAATGCACGGCCGCCGTTCTGTGCCACCCTCACTTGTCTGTGCATAAGATCTTTGGCTCACCGGATGATTTGAAGTTTCATTCGTCGATGACGCTGTTTTCGCTGGCGGCAGGTGGAGGGTCTGTTTTTCGGGAAGCGCTTGAGGCTTTCTTTTCGGGCAAGATGGATAATGGGACGCTGCGGCTGCTGAAGCTGGAGCCAGATGCGTAGTCATCGGTCGCGCCAGCTGAGCGTATAATATGTGCTGCCAAAGTGTGGCGAAGGTGGCGGCTTTCAGCAAGACATCAAGATAACGTGGTGGCCGCTTCAATAACGAGATTTGCCTGCTTGTCTAACTAGCCCACAACTCATCAACCAGCGTTTCAAGCCATACGGCGCCGCGGTCGGCGGCTTGTGGTGCGTAGATCGAACGAATTGCGTCGGTGTCTATCGAACGTGCTACGGAAAGAAGGTCGTTCCAGGAAGAAAAATCGCCTGGCCAGCGTGGAGCACTGATGGCAGCGCCGAGTTGCACCAGGCTTTCCGCTTTCCGAACCTGCTCACCGAAGTAGCGCCATTCCGGCATGATCACGAGCTTTTGGCCGATCCGGGCGACTTCGTGGATGGTGTTGTCGCCTGCGGACGCAATCACGATGTCCGCTGCAGCCAGGTAGTCGGTGACATTCTCGACCCAACCAAGTTCACGAAGGTTGGAGAAGTCTGTTTCATGTCCTTCGCGATGAGTCGGCCCAATTGTGAGCCAGAGGGCATCAGGTGCCGCACGAGCGGCGACCGTGAGCGGAGCGTAGGGCGTGCCGGCACCGCCGCCGCCGGTAACGACCACGATCAGCTCGCGATCGGCATCGAGGCCGAGGCTCCGGCGTGCTTCCTGTTTTGAGGGCACGTCGGTCAGCGTTGTGCAGAGACCGCCGGTATACAAGGTCTTGGCACGCAGATAGGCGGGATAGTCGTCCTGCTCCAGGCGCTCGTCAAAGGGCGCGAGCATACCGACGGCTGCTTCATAGGCGCCGATATGGCCGATATCGGAGCGGTCGCCGTGCATCCGGATCTGCACGGACGGAACGCTGGCGATACGGGACAAGAGACCGATTTCTGCTGAAACATCCACCACCAGAAGACCGCTTTGGCGATCGTCGAGATGATCGAGGATCAGGCGCATGGTTCGCCGCATTTCGGCGAGACCGAGCGGCACGCAATGCATGACTTGCGGCGTCGGTTCGGCATAAAGCCGTGCCGTGGGAACCGCAGCGCCGATCATGTTCGGAAGGGTGATGATCTCGATGTCACGCTTGAAGCCTGCGAAAAGTTCGGGTCCAGCCGTCAGAACCGAGACCGGCCGGTCCTCGGAGAATTGGGCGATCAACGCCATTGCGCGATTGGCATGCCCTCGGCCTTGATGATGGACGAAAAAGGAGATCGGCTTCTTCAATGACTGGTCTTTCAAGTTGATGACTTCCGGTTCCGGCAAGATGATGCCAGGAAGCCAAGAGTCCAGATGACCGTCCTACATTTCGGGTGAGAGATCATCATCGTGCCGGAGGCTGCAGCTTTGGAAAACGACATCCCCCGTTCGGTCGCCATCGTCGGCAACGCACCTGATTTGCACTCGCTCAGCAGCGCCGATCAAATTGATGCTGCCGAGTGGGTTGTTCGTTTCAACAACGCTTCCGGGTTCGGTACGTGGTCGGGCAAACGGGTAACGCATCTGGCGCTTGTCAATCATGGCGGCCAAATGGAGGAGTGGCTGAGCGATGCCACTTTCGTGCAGCGCCCTGTTGTTCAACAAGCGAGCCACATCCTCTTCCCTTTTCCACGCAAGACCGAGAACCCGAGCGCGCAGGAAAAAGACGGGCGCGATTGGACAGACGCCGCACAATCCTTGTTGGAAAGACCGAAGGTTTCCGTGACCATTCTGCCGGGAACGGTTCATCAAAGCGCAAGACAGCTTCTCGCGTCATCTGAAAATAGGGTCCCAACGCCAAGCACGGGCTTTCTGGTAGCGCTGTTTCTGCTCGGCATGCTTCCGACGCAAACCAGGATTGATGTTCATGGCTTCGGGTTTGAAGGCTGGAGCGGCCACTCCTGGATGGAAGAAAAACGCTGGTTTGAAGAGCAGGCAGACCAAGGAAGACTGACGCTGCATTCCCTGCCCCGAAAAAGTGCTTCATGACCTCGCGCTGCTTTGTTTGTTCCGCATCGATGTGGACCGAAACGAACCGTACCCTGCTTTTTGCCGGCGGAATCGAGCGGAGGTTCGAGCTTGCATGCGGGTCATGCGGGGTGCTGGTCGACGATCCCTCGGCGGGGACCCGTGACCTGCATCATTTGAAGACAAGAACAGCACAAGGCCATTACGTTTCCGATGCCGATGCTGGCTATGGCCTGGACATCTACACGCTTCGAACGGCTGCAACGCGTTTCGGGAGAGCCGTTATCCCCTTGGAGCCGGATCAGGAACACGCGTTGTGCAACCCGCACGGCAACCTGGCAGCCGACGCGTCGATCATCGATGTCGCACAAATCGAACCAACGGCACTTTCGCTGGGGATCCTTTGTCGTGCGGAAGACGTCACTGACGTGCTGGACCGCCACGCCGAACACAGCGCATGGGCGCGCGAGATGGTCGTGATGGCGGATGCCCCCGCCGCGCCTGCCTCGATCATTTCAGACGCCAGGTTCGGCAAGATGGTCGTGCGGCTTGTGCCACGGCCCCTCGCGGGAGATTTCGCGGCGCAGCGAAACGCCTTGCAGGCGGCATCATCCTGCGCTTGGCAGATTCAACTTGATGCGGACGAGACGTTTCCGGTTTCGCAAGGTGAAAACTTGGCCAAGTTTGCCTCGCTGGCCGATCGGCAAGGCGTCGTTTCGATCGGACTTCCACGCCGCAACCTGGTTGATGGCGTTTTGTCGACGCTTTATCCCGACACCCAGTACCGGCTGAACCGGCGCGAGCTTCGCTTCGCCGGCAGCGTGCATGAACGTCCGGTGCGTCCATGGCAGAAAAGCTTCATTGCCTTGAACGCTGCCATCGACCACCACTTGACGCGAAGCCATGTTCTGGCGCGATCGAAGCACTATGAGGCGCTTGCGCCGGGCGAAGGTCGGCTCGACGAGATGCGAACCCTGCTTGAACCCTATCGTGCTTGATAGGCCGCGACCGCTTTCTGGTAGAGCGCCAGCGTTTCACGACCGAGCGTTTCCCTGTTGAAGCGGCCTGCCGCCTCCAACGCCTTCTTGCGCAACGTGTTTCGCAGGTCCGGATCGTTGAGAACCGGACGGATCGCAGCAGCAAGCGCGTTACCCGTATTGCGCTCCGCCATGATGCCGGCACCGGTCATGCCAACAAACACCCGCGCGCTGGCATCTTCGCTGGACGCGATCATCGGTCGCCCATAGGCGAGACCTTCTTGGTAAACGAGGCCAAAGCTTTCGTAGCGTGAAGGAGCCAGAACCGCATGCGCCGCTTCATAGAAGCCCGCAAGTGCCGTTTCATGCACGCGTCCCACTGGCTTTAGGCATTTTCGATCTTCCTGGTCCAGTCCAGGCGGGAGGTCGTCCGGCGCAATGCCGACGAGGTCGACAACAAAGGCGGGTATCGCGCCTTTTAGGGCTTCAACGCGCAGAATGGAAACGGCTTCCAGGATCGTGTCGAAGCCTTTGCGATGTTCGGCACGACCAACAAAAAGCAGACGAATGGGAGACGCGGTTCCGGAAGGGTAAGTCGCGTGTGCGGCTCTTTGCAGGCTGTCGGGCGAAAGGCTCAAGCCTATGACCGCATGGGGTTGATCATCGACCTGCAACCGGTAGTGCTCTTGCATGCGCTGACCGTGATCATCCGTATTGGAAATAAGGGCAGCGCTGCCTTGAGCCTGTTTTCGTTCCAGACGGTCGGCCGCCCAAGCGTCTACCCGATCACGCATCGAACCCGGATTGTCGCGTGAGAAGGCTGCGGGGGTCGAGTTACGGGTCACGACGGGAAGGCATGACACGAGCAGACTTGCCGGCGCGTACCAGTTGGTGGCTTCAAGCACATCGAACGGGCGCCGCTTATGCTCGGCAAGGACCGCCTGGCGAAAGGCTGAAGGCGCAGCCATATGGCCAATACCTCCGAAGAGCCTGAGCTTGGCAAGCATGGCCTTTTCCGGAATGGCGCAGCCGATGAGTTGCACACCGTTGACCATCTCGCGTCCGGTCCGGTCCATCGTGAACACGGTCGCATCTGCGCCCGCTTCAGCAAGGCTTTCGGCGATTTCGCGCGCTGCCGTTGACAGGCCGCTCGGGGATGGCGGGTAGTCCCACGCCAGAAGTGCCGTGCGCATCAGCGGCCAAGAAGCTTGTGGTAGAGAGATAGGTAATCCCTTGCCATTCGATCGGAGGTAAAGCGCTCTTCGAAGCGGTTCCGGACGCGAGCGCGATTGAGCGTGTGGAGGCGCTGGATTGCCGACACAGCCTCCGCTTCACTTTCTACGATGAAGCCCGTGACGCCGTCCTCGACGATTTCGGGCACACTCCCCTTTCGCCAGGCTATCACGGGTGTTCCACACGCCATGGCTTCGATCATCACCAGCCCGAACGGCTCGGGCCAGTCGGTCGGAAACAACAAGGCGTCGGCGCCGGCAAGCAGCCGACCCTTTTCGCGGTCGCCCAGCGGACCGACATAAACAGCCTCATCTGATAACAACGGCCGCACTTCATTGTCGAAGTAGCGGGGATTGCCGACATCGATGGTGCCCGCCAGGCGAATGGGCCGACCGGCGGCCCTGGCGGCGCGAATGGCCCGGTCCGGCCGTTTTTGATCCGTCATTCTTCCAACAAAAGCCAAGTAGCCTTCGCTCTGTGAAGAAAACGCATAACGATCGCGTTCGATGCCGTGATGCACCACACCCGCGCGATTGGGTTGCGGAATGCCGCTCTCCTGCGCGGCCGAGATCGCGGCAACCGGAAGATCGGGAAATCGCGAGAAGAAAAGTTCGCGATCGAGCTCGTCCACACGCCAATGGATCGTCGTTACGCTCTGCCCACGGCGCTCGCCCAAAACAACGGCATGCGCAAACTCACCGTGACAGTGAATGATGTCGAACTGATCGAGGCGCGTTCTCAGATCCTCCAACCGCGCAGCCTCCAAGACCGCCGGTATCGATGGAGGAACGGAACCCTGTTTTGCTTCAAGGAATGACAAACTTGGCAGGAGCCCGACCCGTTTGACCTCAACGGTACTGTCAGACGGCGCAAGAAGCGTTACGTTCACGCCTAAGCGTGTCAGCGCGACGGACAAATCGTTGATGATCCGCTCGGTGCCTCCATGATCTTTTGGAGGCACGGGGAAGATGGTCGGTGCGACTTGCGCAACGCGCAAGGGTTTTTGCCGATCAGGCATAGCGTCTCTGTTTGTGGGGTTTTGAGTTGCGAGCTAGCGGGTAATGTTCATCTTGCATGTGGCACTTCAAGGGTGTCTGCGCGGTCATGATGTCGAATATGGCATCACAGCTGACACCGGGGGCCACATCCGCTACCTGCTCGACCCCGTTGAAGCCTCCGCAAAATCACCGCTCATCGATCGTGTTGTTATCGCCACACGGCATTTTGGCAGCGAACATGGCATGAGCTATGCGCAACCTCGTGAGCAGGTCAGCGCCAAGGTCGAGATCGTACGATTTCCCACGACATCCAAGATTTATCTCGCAAAAGAAGACCTCCACACCGAAACGCAGTCCTTCGCCGGGGCGCTAGCGGGGTTCATCGAAGGTGAGCCGACTAAGCCGGACATGATCCATGCGCATTATGCGGATGCCGCAGTGGTCGCGGAGATCGTTCAGGACCGGCTCGGCATTCCGTTCATCTTCACGGCGCATTCGCTCGGCCGTGTGAAGAAGCATGCGGTGCAATCGGATGGCTCGGATTGGCGTGGATTGGCCGAACGGATCGCCGCAGAGGAAATGGCCGCCGCCAAAGCCAGCGCGATCATCGCATCATCGCGTGACGAGGCCGAGGTGCAATATGCTCATTACGACCATTACGCGCCGGGCCATATCCGCGTTCTTCCGCCCGGCAGCGATCTGGAGCGCTTTGCCAATGCTCACTCCACTAAGGATGTTCGTGGCGCCATAGATCGTTTCCTGGTTGATGCCACTAAGCCGCAGCTTTTGGCGATCGCGCGCCCGGTTCGCAAAAAGAACCTTGCCGCCCTTGTTACAGCGTTTGGCGAAAGTGCTGAACTTCGCGAACGGGCCAATCTCGTTCTGATCGCCGGCTCGCGAGACGACTACACCGATCTGGATGGGGACATGGCGGACACTGTCCGCGACCTTCTTCATCTGATCGACCGATACGATCTCTACGGTTCGGTAGCGTATCCGAAGACCCATCGCTCTGAAGACATTCCGGCCATTTACGCCTATGCGCGTGAAAGGCGTGGCATCTTCGTCAACCCTGCCCTGAACGAGCCATTTGGCCTGACCTTGCTTGAAGCCTCGGCGGTCGGTCTGCCGATCATCGCAACCGATTCCGGCGGGCCGAACGATATCGTCGAGATGTGCCGCAACGGTGTTCTGGTTGATCCCCGCTCGCCGAAGGCCATCACGCAAGCGGCCTTGAGCATCCTGGATGATCAACAACTCTGGGATCGTTTCGCATCGCAAGGGCGCATTGCCGTCAAGAACTACGATTGGACCCGCCATGCCAGCCGCTATCATGGCCTCATCCAGTCCTTGCTGACGCCCAAGCCTTTGGTCAGCCGGCCTTCGCAACTGCTGATCTGCGATATCGATAATACGCTGGTTGGCTGCGAAGATTGCATGCAGGTCTTCGGCGACTGGCACAGCAAGGAAGACCAACTTGCCTTTGGCGTTGCGACAGGACGCTCGTTTCATAGTGCCATGGCCATCCTCGAACAGCAGGACGCGCCGCGTCCCCAGGTCATGATCACGTCCGTTGGATCGGAAATCTACCATCTCGACCCAAATGGCACGACCTACAGCGCCGATCTCGAATGGCGTGCGATCGTATCGAGAGGTTGGAACCGTGAAGCGGCTCACGAGGCTCTGCTCGACCTCGAGGGCATCCACCCCCAGGCGCCACTCGAACAGCGCTCCCACAAGCTGAGCTACTTCAGCGATGGCAGTGCAGGTGTCGTGCAGCGGGTGAAAGCGAGGCTTGAAGCAAGGAACTTGCGCTGCTCGGTTATCCATAGCCATGCCCGGTATCTCGACATCCTGCCGATCCGCGCATCGAAAGGCACCGCCGTGGATTTCGTGCGTAACCGCTATAGCCTGTCCAAGGATGCCGTCTTTGTGGCGGGAGATTCCGGTAACGACATAGAGATGCTCCGCACCATGCCGCAGGCCATCATCGTCGCGAATTTCTCGGACGATCTCGCCAATCTTCCCTCGCTCGCGCATTCCTATGTGGCACGTGAAAAATATGCGCGCGGCATCATCGAAGGCGTTCTGCACTTCCGCAATCAGTCGAGAGAGACATGCGCACCAGCGTCCTGACCCTCGTTCGCGGACGCAGAACCCATCTCATCAACCTCCTGAAGAGCATCGCACTGCAAACCACGCCGCCGGACGAACTGGTCATCGCGTGGATGCAGGAGGCACCACACGACGATCTACCCGACCCGGAATGCCCGGTTCGGCATGTTCTGGTGCCGGGCGATCCACTCCCGCTCGCAGCGGCTCGTAACCGGGCAGCGGAAGCGGCCCGTGGAGACCTTCTCGTCTTCCTCGATGTCGACTGCATCGCAAGTCCCGGCGTCGTCGGCGCTTATCAGAAGGCAGCGGGCGAACAGGAAGGATTGTTTCTCGGCGAGGTCTTCTACCTTCCTGCCAAAGCCGTTGGCGACACGCTTGATTTTGCAGCACTCGATCAGACGGGAGCGCCGCATCCTGCAAAGCCGCCAATCCCGTCAATGGGGGTCAGGGAAGAACCAGACGCCGGAGAGCTTTGGGGTTTGTCGTTCGCTCTGCCACGCGCAAGCTACCTGGACATCGGCGGCATGGACGAGGCCTTCGTTGGTTACGGCGGCGAGGAAACGGATTTTGCACGCAGGCTGGCGGCTGCTGGCCTGCCCTTCTTCTGGACAAGCGGCGCCCGCTGCTACCATCAGCACCACCCGATCTCCGTGCCGCCCTTGCAGCACTTCGACCACATTCTGCGAAACGCCAAACTCTTTTATGCACGTCACGGTCGATGGTGCATGGATTATTGGCTTGGGCAATTCAACGAGCGTGGCTTGATCCGATGGTCGAGCCAAAGCACACAGATCGAACGCCTTCGCGAGCCCTCGGCCGCTGAAATCGTTGAAGCGCAGCAGGGCGATAGCCGCCTGTTCAGCTGACGTTGCCTTACCCGGTCCGAGAGCCTACCCGGAAAGTCGAATGCATGATTGATGACCCAAGAGGCTTCGGCCCAAAGAAGCGTGCCCTCGTCGCTGCGTTTTCTGACGACCTGCGCCAGGCGGTGCATGGGCTCGCAGAAGACGACTTTCGGGCCGTCTTACCTATCCTGGTTGAGCATGGTCTTTTGCAGCGCTTCGTTTCGCCTGTTGAACAGGGCGGCTATCGGTATACTGGCGACTGGAAATCGGTGCTTGGCTGCCTGAGCAAGATCGGCGGCATTGATCTGAGTACTGCCCGGCTGCTCGAAGGCCATTTGAACGTGCTGCAACTGGTTGCGCTTTATGGCAGCGCCGCGCAGCAGAACTTCGTCCTTGAAACCGTTCAGAACGGTGGGATGCTCGGCGTCTGGGGTGCAGACGGCAAGGAGCCCGTCAGGCTGGATGGTGTTGAAGGGACAAGCGCATGGCGCATCCGCGGGTCGAAGCGCTATGCGTCCGGAGCAGGCATTCTTCGTGCCGCACTCGTGCCCATCAGCCAGAAAGACGGTCCCATGCAGCTTTTGCTTCTACCCGTCGATGATCCCTCGCGAGTGGATCTGTCTTCCTGGCATTATCGCGGCATGCAACGCACGGCATCCGGTACGTACAGCTTCGAGAATTTGACCCTCGGCCCTGAGGCCTTCGTTGGACAGCCCGACTGCTATCGTCGTGAACCCTGGTTCGTGGGCGGCATATGGCGTTGCGCGGCCGCGCAGCTGGGCGCCATCGAAGCAATCGTCAGGATCATTGCAAGGGAGTTGAACGACAACGGCCGTGCCGAGCATCCTCTGCAACGGGCACGAATCGGCCGCGCCATCATGCAGGCACGAACAGCGCGTTTGTGGATCGAGGATGCCGCGCAACGCGTTGAAACCACCATGCCGGATGCCCATACGGACGAAATCGCCCAGACGGTGGCTTTGTCCGCCTATTCCAGGCTGGTCACGGAAGAAGCCGCGATGAGCGTCATCGATCTCGCCGAGCGAGCCCTTGGCTTGGGTTCGTTCGAAACCTCGCATCCGGTTGAGCGGCTCACCCGCGATCTGGCCGTGTATATACGCCAAGCCAACCCGGACGCCGTGTTGCTGCAGCACGGCCGTGTCCTGGCGAGCGGTCTTTGATCATGGCCGCATCGACCATGGGTCAATGGAACGCCGTTATGCGCGCCGCACCCGTCGCGCCTGTTTCGAGATTGGTCGGCAGCGGCGGGCTGGTTGTGCTTGCCCCACATCCCGACGACGAAACGTTGGGCTGTTCGGCGTTGTTTATCGAAGCGGGGCGTTCGAAACGCAGGCTCGGGCTGGTCGCGTTGACCGATGGCGGCAGCTCTCATCCTGGCTCCGCGCTTTTTCCGCCCGACAACCTCGGAGCAATCAGGCGCGAAGAACAAAGAGCCGCCATGCGCATGCTCGGCTGCGACCATGTCGAGCATTTGCGCCTCGGTCTTCCCGACGGGGGATCAGGGAGGCACCCTGAGCGAGCGGCTGCAGCAGCCGCCGTTGCCGAACTCTGCGAACGATTAGGTGCAACCGCTCTCGCAGCACCGCATGCCGATGATCCCCACCCCGATCACGCGACGGCGGCAGCCATCGCGCTGGAAGTTCGCACCATCATACCGACCCTCCGAATCCTTTTCTACGAGGTTTGGACCTGCCGGCTGGAAGACGATGTTGCCTGCCAGACGGAAGGCATGACGGCTTTCAGGGTAGAAACCGAGCCTAAACTCAAGGCTCGCGCCATCGCCTGTCATGCAAGCCAGCTAGGCAAGGTCGTGCCGGACAGTCCCAGCGGCTTCGTTCTTCCCGCCTGGTTCATTGATCATCATACGCAGCCACTCGAGCGAATTTCGTGGCTTGAGCTTCCTGGATCCCTCCCCGGCCCGGATCACTTTGCCCGGCTTTACGCAGATGATGGCGATCCCTGGCATGTGCGCAGCTCCGCCTATGAAAGGCAGAAGCGCGAGTCAGTTGTTTCGCTGCTGAGCGAAACACGGCACGGAACACCGTTCCGACGATCGCTTGAAGCGGGTTGTGGCGAAGGACACCTTTCCGGAGCCTTGCTTCAGGCCGGGCTGGTGCAAACCGCCGTTGGCTTCGACCGCGATCCAGCGATCATCCAACGCGCCCAAAATTTCGGATGGGGGGAGCAGGCACACTTCACGACAGGCAGCATGCCGGCCGACATGCCTGATGGTTCCTTCGATCTCGTACTTCTGTCGGAGGTGCTATATTTCCTCGACGAGGGTGCTTTGACAACGCTCGCTGACAATTTGACGACGCGCCTGGCGCCCGACGCGTGCATTGTCGCGGTGTCCTGGCTCGGTTCGACCGGCACTCCGCTTGATGGGCGAACAGCATCCGATTTCTTCCGGTGCGCTCTGGGCCGGACGTTCGAGACACTCAAGTTCGAAGAGACTCCGGAATTTCGGATTGAGCTTCTTCAACGGCGGAAAGCATCTGTCGCAGACCAGGAAGATGCTCAACAAGATCGCTGAGACGCATCCGTGTTCGCTTCAGCATCGCGCTGGTGTCTTCCACCATCTGCCATCCTGCACTGCTTGGAAGCGCCAGAACTGTCTCGGCTGCTGCTTGTGGCAGAAGAAGTGCCTTCAACAAATCGCGCTTCTGCGCGTCCGTTGCCGATCTGAACTGCAGGCAACTTCTCAGGCGAAGAAGAAGCTGCTCCGGCGGCTCAAGCAGTTCGTCAACGACGGGATCAGTCTCGGTGCGGTTGCGCCGCAATTCATCCGACAGCCCACCGCTGGCGCGGCCGAACAGCCGGCACGAGGTCTCGACGCGAGGGCCATCGGAATAGCGAATGCGCAGATCATGCGCCTGACATAGCCTTCGAAGCGCTCGATCCTCGCCGGAAGGCGGCGTTGGAAGTCCGCCAATCCGCTGATACGCATCAGCCCGTAGTGCAAAGTTCGCCCCGCCTATGTTGCCGTGATGCGGCCATGGGTTTTCCTCATCCGGGAAGATGAGCGCTTCGATGAAACGCGACGTTTCTCGATATTCTCGGATGACCGCTTCATGAATTGCATTGGCCTCCGGAAGAACGGCAGTCTCCGAAGCGATGAAACCGATGCGGCCGCAAACCAGATCATAGCCGTGTTCAAACTCCCGCATATAAGCGTTTCGCAGGCCGGGCTGGACGATCGTATCGCCATCGACGGAGAATAGAAGACTAGAAGCGCCGCAGTGCGCCGCAACGTCCATTGCCAAACGTCGTGCTAACGGAGCGCTTCCGGTACCAGGCTTCCACGTACAATCGATCAGAAGCCATCGACGCTTCCACAGCGTCATTCTTTCAAGCGCAATGTCAACCGTCCGGTCTCGACAACCATTGGCTACAAGAACGACGGCGTCACATTCTTCCAACTCGCCGTCCAACGCCTCGAGACATAGGGAAATATGGGCTTGTTCATCGCGCACGGGAATGCACGCGATGAACTTGGCATCGCTGTCAAAATCCATTGTGCCTGATACGCTGCAGCTGGAAACTGGCAGCTTGTGAAGGAAGCGGTTGACCGACGGCATCGCCCTCGGGGAGGCTGGCGTTTGCCGCCGTGTCATTGGCTAGAGTTCAAGCGGTAAGTGTAAGCCATTCGATCACACGCTGAATGTTTACGTTAGTTTAGCGCCATTTCATTCAAACAGAAGGAACCAATGTCGTGTCAGGATAGCGGGCGGCTATG
>NZ_DAMBUH010000069.1:348-18946 GCF_032053605.1 Tianweitania sp. | reverse complement strand
CGGATCGACCGGCCGCCCTGTCGGCGGCTACGAGGCGCGCATCGTCGATGAGGACATGAACGAGTTGCCGCGCGGAAGCATCGGGCGCCTGGCCGTGCGCGGCCCGACCGGCTGCCGCTACCTCGCCGACGACAGGCAGCGCGATTCCGTGCGGGACGGATGGAACCTGACCGGCGACACCTTCATCCAGGACGAGGAAGGCCGCTTCCATTTTGCCGCGCGCTCCGACGACATGATCGTCTCGGCAGGCTACAATATCGCCGGACCGGAGGTGGAAGCCGCACTTCTTGCGCATGAGCATGTGCTGGAATGTGCGGTGATCGGGGCGACAGACCGTGACCGCGGCGAGATCGTGGAAGCCTATGTGGTGCTCGCTTCCGGCATCGATGCGGGTGACGAGACGGCCAAACTGCTGCAGGATCATGTGAAGGCGACGATTGCGCCTTACAAATATCCGCGCTCTGTGAAATTCGTGGATGTCCTGCCGAAAACCCAGACAGGCAAGATCCAGCGATTCCTGCTGCGCCAACAAGGCTGACGATGACCGACTTTACCACCACGCGGAAACTGTTCCACCTTCCTGACGGCGTGATCTACCTCGACGGCAATTCGCTGGGGCCGCTGCCTGTTGCCGCCGCAAAGAGGGTGAGCCAAACACTCGAAGCCGAGTGGGGCGAGATGCTGATCCGCGGCTGGAACGCTGCCGGCTGGATGGAACAGCCGGCGCGCGTCGGTGATCGCGTCGGCCGCCTCGTCGGCGCAGAGCCTGGCACCGTTGTCATGGGCGACACGCTGTCGATCAAGGTCTATCAGGCTCTGGCAGCCGCGCTGGACCTTAATCCGGGCCGAAAGGTTGTTCTGTCCGACAACGGCAATTTTCCGTCCGACCTTTACATCGCGCAAGGCCTGCTGCGCTCGCGCGGCGCTGGACATGAGTTGAAGGTCGTTGACCCGGAAGCGGTGGAAGCCGCCATCGATGACACCGTCGCCGTTCTGATGCTGACCGAAGTGGATTACCGAACCGGCCGGCTCCACGACATGAAGGCGCTGACCGCCAAGGCCCATGCGGCCGGCGTCATCACCGTATGGGATCTCGCTCATTCCGCCGGCGCCTTGCCGGTGGAACTCGCCGCCGCGCAAGCGGACTTCGCGGTTGGGTGCACGTACAAATATCTGAATGGCGGCCCTGGCGCACCGGCCTTCATCTATGTCGCGCCCCGCCATGCGCATACGGCACGCCCCAGCCTGTCGGGCTGGATGGGTCATGAAGCGCCCTTCGCCTTCGATCTGGATTACCGCGCCGGAACCGGCATAGAGCGCATGCGGGTCGGCACACCGCCGGTGATCGCGCTGGCGTCCCTGGAAGCCGCGCTCGATGCTTGGAACGGCGTCGACATGGGCGATCTTCGCGCCGCCTCCATTGCCTTGTCGGAGAGCTTCATCAAGCAAGTCGAAGCGCGCTGCCCTGATCTCACCCTCGCATCGCCGCGCGATCCGAGCCGCCGCGGCAGCCAGGTCTCGTTCCGCCACCCGGAAGGCTACGCCATCATGCAGGCGCTCATTGTCCGTGGCGTCATCGGCGATTTCCGCGCGCCCGACATCCTGCGCTTCGGCTTCACCCCGCTATACGTATCGCAGGAAGATGTGTTGCGCGCCGTCGAAATCCTGGCCGAGATCATGGCCGATCGTCTTTGGGACAAAGAGGAATACCGCAAGAAGGCACGCGTCACATGACCGAGCCCTACGATCCCCAGAAGGAAGGGGCGCAGATGTCGTTCAAGGACCGCATGGCCTATGGCGACTATCTCAGCCTCGAGCGCATCCTGAACGCGCAAGAGCCGCTGTCCGATGCGCATGACGAGATGCTGTTCATCATTCAGCATCAGACGTCCGAACTATGGATGAAGCTCGCGATCCACGAGTTGCGCTCTGCTATCGCGGCGATCCGCGGGGATCAGTTGCAACCGGCCTTCAAGATGCTGACGCGGGTCGCGCGCATTTTCGAGCAGCTCAACAATGCCTGGGATGTGCTGCGCACGATGACGCCCAGCGAATACAGCCACTTCCGCGATGCGCTCGGCCAATCCTCGGGCTTCCAGTCCTACCAATATCGCGCCATCGAGTTCCTCGCCGGCAACCGCAACCTTGCCATGCTCAACCCGCACAGCCACCGCCCGGAAGTTCTGGCCGGCCTTGAAGACATCCTGTCTGCGCCGAGCCTCTACGATGAAGCGCTGCTTCTGCTTCACCGCAATGGCTTCGACATTGGCGAGGAAGCTGAGCGCAGCGAGTGGCGCAGTGCGCGGTCAGAGAACCCGAAGGTGGTGGAAGCCTGGAAGGCGATTTACGCCGACGAGGAGAAGTACTGGACCCTCTACGAGCTGGCCGAAAAGCTGGTCGACTTCGAGGACTATTTCCGCCGCTGGCGCTTCAACCACGTCACCACGGTCGAACGCGTTATCGGCCTCAAGCGGGGCACCGGCGGCACTGGCGGCGTTTCCTATCTCCGCCGCATGCTGGATGTCGTCCTCTTCCCCGAGCTTTGGAACGTAAGGACGGTGCTCTAAGCCGTCCCTTAGCGACACCTTCTACAGATTGTTGAAGAACGTGCCGAGCCGATCCATGGCTTCCTCGATCCGCTCATAGCTTTCGGAGCCGAAGCAAACGCGCAGATGACTGTTGCCTGATGCGCCATAGAAGCTGCCGGCTTCCACCACCACGCTGGCCTTTTCAAGAATGGCGTCGGCGGCTTCCTGGGCGGTCAATCCCGTGCCGGAAATATCCGGAAAGGCGTAGATCGTGCCCTCAGGTGCCGCGCAGATGACGCCGGGCATCTGGTTCAGACGTTGCACAACGAGGTCGCGCTTGCGGCGATCGTCATCCACCATTGCGTCCAGCACCTCCGCCGGCCCGGTCACGGCTGCCAGCGCACCATACTGGATGAAGGTGTTGACGTGGGTCACTTCATTCATCGTGATCTTCATGATGCCCGACATCATCGCCTTGTCGGCAACGAGGTAGCCCAATCGCCAGCCGTCCATCGCATAGGCCTTGGTGAAGGCGAACATGGAAACGGTGCGCGCCTTCATGCCCGGCAGGGAAGCGATGGAGGTGTGTTCGACGCCGTCGAACAGGATCTGCTCATAGACCTCGTCTGACACCACGACGAGATCATGCTCGGTCGCGAGATCCGCGACGACCTGCAACTCCTCGCGCGAATAGACACGGCCGGTCGGATTGGCCGGATTGACGAGCACGATCATGCGTGTCCGCTTGGTGATCTTGGCTTCGATCAGATTGCGCCGGATGCGGAAGCCGGCTTCCCGATCGAGCGGCGCCAGAACCACCTTCGCGCCCGCCATCTCGATCTTGTTGACGTGCTGCGGATAGAACGGCTCGAGCAAAATGCATTCGTCGCCATCGTCGAGCAGCGCCATGAACGCGGCATAGGACGCTTGCGTCAGCCCGTTCGTGACGAGAATCTCGTCAGCCGCCACGTCCAGCTTGTTGTAGGAGGCAAGCTTGTCCTTGAGGGCCGCGCGCAAGGCGCTTTCGCCGCGCATGTCGCTGTAATGAACCTCGCCGGCCCACAAGGCGTCGGCAGCGGCCTTCTTGATGTGGTCGGGCGTATCATGAAACGGCTTGCCGAGTTCGAGGTGGATGAGGTCGGCGCCCGTCGCGGCCTTGGCCATCGCCTTTTCGAACATGCCGTAATTCTTCGGCGATGTCTGCGTGATGCGTCGGGCAAAGCGGGTCATGGATATCTCCGGATAATCAGGCAAGCGGCGGTCGCGCTCTAAAGGATCTCGCCAAGCGCTGCGTCGAAGCGCTCGATTTCGGCGGCTGAATTGTAATGAACGAGCGAAAGGCGCATCGCGCCGCTCGCCATTTCAAGGCCGAGCCTTTCCATCAGTCGTGGCGCGAACATGTGCCCGTCGCGAATGCCGATGTCGCGGTCGGCCAAGGCCTGCGCGATTTCCGCCGGCGCATGACCCGGAAAGTTGAAGCAGATGGTCGGCACGCGCTTGCTGGCTCGCTCCGCATCAGCCAAACCGTAGATCACGGCACCGCGCCGGTGCAGCACGTCGAGGCAGCGGGCCGAAAGCTCGCGCTCGTAAGCTTGGATCGCCGCCATCGCAGTCGCGATCGCCTGCCGCCGCGAACCCGTCGCGCCGAGTGTCTCACCGAGCCCTTCAAGGTAACGGATGGCGGCCGCCATGCCCGCGACATTCTCATAAACGAAGGTGCCGACCTCAATCTTGAAGGGCGGTTCGTTCGGGATGAAGTCTTCGCGGAACGTCGGCAGAGCGCGCAGTTTGTCGAGCTTGCCCCACAGAAAACCCATATGCGGCGAGAACGTCTTGTAGCCCGAGCAGATCAGATAATCGCAGTCCCAGGCCTGAACATCGATCAGCCCGTGCGGACCGTAATGAACGCAATCCACGAACACTTCGGCGCCGACACCATGCGCGGCATCAGCAACGGAGCGAACATCGACAAGCGTTCCCAGCGCGTGGGAGGCTGCCGTGAAGGCAACCAGCCGCGTGCGTTCGTTCAATAACGGCTGAAGGTCTTCAAGGTAGAGCTTGCCGTCATCGCGCATGCGCCACCAGGCGAACTTGGCGCCGAGCGCTTCGAGCGCCAGCCACGTCGCGATATTGGCGTCATGATCGAGATCGGTCACCACGATCTCGTTGCGCTCTCCCAGCATCTGTCCAATGCCGAGGCTGACCAGCCGAATAAAGGAGGTCGCATTCATTCCGAACGAGACTTCGGCTGGGTTCTCCGCGTTCAGGAACAGGGCAACCGTTTCGCGCGCATCCGCCATGGAGCGATCCACCGCCACGCTCTGCCGGTAACGCCCACCACGCTGAACATTGTGGTGCAGCAGATGCGTGTTGACCGCATCGAACCCACCCTGCGGCACCTGCGCGCCCGCCGCATTGTCGAAGAAGATGAACGGTCCTGCCTGCGCTAATGCGGGAAATTGCGCCCGCACGGCATCCACCGGGAAAGGCATAGTTGAAGCAGAAGTCGCGGTCATCGCTCAGTGCATGATCTGATTGAGGAAGGCACGCGCGCGGGGCTCGGTTGGATTGGCGAAGAAGGCGTCCGGGGCCGCCACTTCCTTGATCTCGCCGGCATCCATGAAGATCACGCGGTCGGCCACTTCGCGGGCAAAACCCATCTCGTGGGTCACCACCATCATGGTCATGCCCTCATCGGCCAGGCCGATCATGGTTTCGAGCACTTCGCGCACCATCTCGGGGTCGAGCGCCGAGGTCGGCTCGTCGAACAGCATGATCTTCGGCACCATGCACAAGGATCGCGAGATGGCCGCACGCTGCTGCTGGCCGCCGGAAAGCTGGAACGGATACTTTCTGGCCTGTTCGGCAATCTTGACCCGCTCGAGGTAGTGCATGGCGCGCTCCTCGGCTTCGCGCTTCGGCACCTTGCGTACCGAGATCGGCGCCACCGTGCAGTTCTCGAGAATGGTCAGGTGCGGAAACAGGTTGAAGTGCTGGAACACCATGCCGACATCCTGCCGCACCACATCCAGCTTCTTCATGCCCGGCGTCAGCTCCTGGCCGTTCACCCGCAGCGTCCCGCTTGCATGGGTCTCCAGCTGGTTGATGGTGCGGATCAGCGTCGACTTGCCCGAACCGGACGGCCCGCACAACACGATGCGTTCCCCCGAGGCAACATCGAGATCGATGTCGCGCAAGGCGTGGTAGCTGCCATACCACTTGTTGATGCCGCTCATGCTGACGACAGGCGGGCTGTTTCGATCGATTACATGCGGATGCGCGGCAGTCATGAGGGCCTCGATGTCAGGCGAGCCGGTAAGCGGAAGAAAGTGCGCAAGACGATCATCGCATCTGCAGACGCTGGTTGCGCGCTTCGAGATAGCCAACGACGCGAACCAGCGGCCATAGCAGCGCGAGGTAGATGATGGCCGCGCCGATCAGCGGGGTCGGATTGGCCATCAGCGCCTGTGCGTCCTGCGCCTGCTTCAACAGGTCGGGCATGGCGACGACCGACGCGAGTGCGGTGTCCTTGAAGACGGCAATGGAGTTGCTGGTCAGTGGGGGAATGATGACCTTTACAGCCTGCGGCAGGATGATCTTGCGCATTCCAAGCCAGAAGGGCATGCCCAGCGTCGCCGCCGCCTCGAACTGTCCGACGGGCACGTTCTGGATGCCCGCGCGGCAGACTTCGGCCGTGAAAGCCGCCAGCACCATAGAGAGCGCCAGCAAAGCGGAAACAAAGGAGCTGAACCGGATGCCGACGAAAGGAAGCGCGTAGTAAATCAGGATCAACAGAACCAGGATCGGCAGCGCGCGGAACATGTCGATATAGGCGACTGCAAGCAGCTGGACCGGTCGAGGCGCATAAAGCCTGACCAGACATAGAAGCAGCCCCGCAAACGTCCCCAAAACGATGCTGCAACACGCCAGAACAACCGTATTGCTCAGGCCGCGCATCAGGATCGGGAACGATCGCAGCAGGATGTCCCAGTTAAAGAAAGTGTCGATCAATTCCATGGGGGCAGCCCGCACCGATCGTGAAGAAGAGGCCGGCGAAGCGCCTGATCGACGCCTCGCCAAGCGTGCTTACTGTGCGGTCGGGACCGGCATGGCGGTCAGCGTGCTGGTAACTGCTTCAGGCGCCACGCCGAACCACTTTTCGTGAATCTTGGCCATGGTGCCATCGCTCTTCATGGCGGAAATGGCATCGTTGATTTCCGGCAGCATCGGCAGGTTCTTCTTAGCCATCATGGCGAAACGCTCGCCGGTCGGAATGCGCACCAGAACTTTCAAGGACGGGATCTGCTTGATCGCGAACTGGAAGCCGGCGAGTTCGCCGGCACCGCCATCGATGCGACCGTTCTGAACGTCGAGCAGCAGGTCCTGCTGGGCATTGTAGCTCGTGACATCGGCGATGCCGTATTTCTCGGCGTTTTCCTTGGCCCACTTGTCGCCCGTGGTGCCTGCAACAACGCCGATCGTCTTGCCCTTCAGATCTTCAAGCGTCGCAATTTCGGTACCCTGACGACCCACGATCGTGCCGTCGCTGTCATAATAAGGCTGCGTGAACGACTGGTTGGCCAGACGCTCGTTGGTGACCGAGATGGAAGACACGGCAAAATCGATGCGGCCCGACGCGGTGGCCGCAAACATGGCCTGGAAGCCCAATTCCTGGATCTCTATACCCTTGCCGATCCGCTTGGCGGCTTCGGTCGCGACGTCGATCTCGAAGCCTTCGAACGTGCCGGCTTCGTTCTTGAACTCCCAGGGCGGGTTGGCAGCATAGGCGCCAAGCACGACGTTTTCCTGTGCTTGAGAAGGCAAGGCAAGCGCGCCGAATGCGGTCAGCGCCAATGCGATAAGGCTCATGCGTTTGTTCATGGTCTTTCCCCTTATGTGCCAGTCATGCTGGCTTTTTCGCCGCTGCGGTTTAAAAGGCGCAGCAACACTCTTGTGGCACGTCTACTTGCGCAACATCGAGTGAAGCGCTTCTCCCAAAGCCTCCACATCGTTTTGCGTCGTCACGATGCCCGGCGACAGGCGCAGTGTGGTGCCGCGCGCATCAGCATAAAGCGCGCGTTGGCGTAAGCCCGCAACAACCTCGCTGGGCACCGCATGATCGGGCAAAGTGATCATCACGCTTCCGCCGCGTTCTTGTGGGCTTTGAGGCGATGTCAACGTCCAGCCATTCTCTTGTGCGATAGCCACCAGACGCTCCGTCGAGTTCCGGTTCTGAGCGGCAATCGCCTCAACGCCTGTTCTTTCTACCCATTGAAGTCCGGGCAGGGACGCAACGCTGGCAAGGATCGCGGGCGTGCCATGGTCGAAGCGGCGCGCATCCGAGGCATAGCTGAATTTGTCCAGATCCCAGGAAAACGGGTTTTCCTGGCTGAACCAGCCTCTCAGCTCGGGCTCGCATTGAGCGATAAGGTCCGGCTGAACATAGAGAATGCCGGCACCCGACGTGCCGCACAGCCACTTGAGTGAGGTGGAGACAACAAAGTCCACCGGCAGCGTGGCAACCGAAAATGGTACGACGCCCACGCCTTGCGTAATATCCACGCCGATGATCGAGCCCATGCGACGGCCATGTTCGGCTAGCCGCGCGACATCGCAACGGTGGGAGGTGGTGGAGGATACCAGCGTCAGGAGCGCAAGGCCGACATCTGGCCCCCAGCGTTCCAGAAGATCGTCGTCGTTGACCCACCGCTCGCCCTCGCGCATCGGAACGGTATCGAGCGTGAAGCCGAACCTGTCCTGCAGCTTCGCCAGCAGGAAATGCAGACTGGGGAAACAATCGGCGGCTACCAGCACGCGCTTGTTCCTGAGACGACCCGCAGGCAGGCCGCCGATCAGGCTGAACAGAGCGGTCGTGACATTCTCGGCGGTAGTCAAACTGTGGGCTGGAGCCGAGATGAGCCGTTCCCAGGCTTCTATGAACGCTTGCCGCTGATGCAGAGCATAGGGCCACTGCGCGTCATCTTCCGCCGACCATGCTTCTGAAAAACGGCTGAGAGCCTGCGCCATCGAAGTCGCTTTGCCGGGGAAAGTGCCGATCGAGTGATAAAGGAAGTAGCCGGACATCAACCTCTCCGTCAATTTGATCAAATGATCATGAAGCTGGCTTGGACGTCAAGAGCCTTCCTTTAAGTTCAAAACGTCTACAGACGCGGAGCAGTCACAGCGGCGCCCCCATCGCCCCATCGGCTAGTGGCAAAGGTCCTTCAACATGTCCCAGGTCGTCTGGATATCCTGCTCCAGTTCCTGCCGCGTACGGCTTTCGTCGCGTGCTTCGATGGCCGCCAGGATTGCAAGGTGCTGCTTGATGTATGGTTCGTGCGGGCCTTGCTCGACCAGAGGTCGGACATGTGTGGAGAGCATCCGCATATAGGGTCCGAACCGCAGCCAAAGCGTGTCGATGAGCTGCACCAGAACATCGGAGTCTGACGCTCGATAGATTGCAAAGTGAAAGTCGCGGTTCGCGAGCAGCATCTGGTAAACGTTGCCGGCCTTTGCCGCAGCAGTATGCTGTCCTTCGATAGCCGCCAAGCGCGTGCGGTCTTCGTCCGTGATGAAGCGTGCACCAAGTTCTGCTGCCAAGCCTTCCACTGCCATGCGCGCACGGCACAGATCGTCCAAGCGGGCGCGGGATACGACGGGAACGCGGGCTGATCCGTTGCGGGCGACATCGAGCGCTGTTTCGGCTGCGAGCCGGCGCAAGGCCTCGCGCACAGGCATGTGGCTCGTCCCGAACTGCCCGGCCAACGACGAGATCGTCAGGGTCTGCCCTGGATCGAAGTCGCCGTTGATAAGCGCGTTGCGAAGCTGCCGATAAACCAAGTCCTGGATCGTGGCACGGGCGGTAACTTGTTCGAAGCCGGGTTCAGATTGCAAGAAGGACGATCCTGGATACTGCGCTGTCAGCTGCATGGTACACAGGGTTGCTGTTTACCCCAACTCCTGTGACACCGAATGCGCCAGGATTACCGCGGCAGGTCGAGCAAGACCAGAACGAACGGGTCATCCTGAACAGCAGTCCGCGCGGTCCCAGAACCAACCGCGCGTTGCCGGCTCTCATCTCAGCCGTTCTTGCGGATCGTCGCGTACACGATGTTGCGGTTGTCGCCGTAATACACCTGCGCATCCACCGTGTTACGATCGACACTGGCATTGACGATGTCCCACATCTCCGCTTCGGTGCGCAGCAGCAGCGACCAGTTCATGAAGGTTTCCATGAAGCCGTCGTCGGGAATGCCTGCGGCGAAGTTGGCAAACAGGAACATGCCTTTCGGCTTCAGCATCTGCATGCACTTCTTGGTCAGCCTGACGGCAACCTTGCGGGGCAGATAGTCGTAGAGGCCGGCGGCGTACACGAAATCGAACTGGCCAAGCTGGTACGTGTCGGTCAGGAGACCGCTGACCGAGCCATCGATCGGCGTGACCGCCGTTTCTGCGAAGTCGCGCACCATCGAGCCGACGCTGAGCGGATCTTGGTCGAGCGCCACCCAGCGGGCGAGGTCACCGCTTTGTAATGCGATCGAGCGGTTGGCCTCGCGCAAGTGACCGGCAGCGATGGTCAGGATCTCCGCGTCTTTGCCATGCGTGGCCGCCACTTCGTCCACGTAGGTGGTCAACAGATCGCGCCGCTCGCGCACAGCAGCCGAGGATTGTGCGGCGCTGGAAACCTTGTAGACCTGCTGCCCGACCGGCGAGGCTGCGGCGATCGCACCTTCCGCCGACGGGTGGCGATAGATGAAGTCGAGCAACTGAGCATCACCGGAATATCCGCGCGGCTTTTCGAATGACCACCGCACGAACGGATCCTGCAACAGGAAATCGGCGACAGCGTGGTTCTGCACGAAAGGAATGAAACTCTTCCAGACCTGCGGGCTCACTCGGCTGCGAATTCCGTGCAGATCTTCGTTGATCCGGCTGGTCGCCGCCATCACATTGTCCCCGGCGAGGAAACGCTGTTCGGCAAGCTGGAGCACGAGGGCGAGTTGAGCACGGACAGTTTCCGCTGCCGGGTTCGGGTCTGCGATGACCTGCGGCCCCAGCTCTCTGGCGACTGCTTCCGGGGTAATCAGGCTCATCCCGTCCAACACAATTTGGCTCATTCCCGCTTCCCGGCTTAACTATTGTTAACCATAACGAGGGGTTAACATTCTCGGGAAGATCTTACTAGATCAATTTATTAAGCAGGTTCTAAACAGTTCGACTAAGAGGCTCGTTTTCGCAATGAAACTCAGCCGGCGTAAGGTCAATCCAGACAATTGGATGGATCCGTTAAAGCGCACGGAAAGGACCTGAGCCTATAAGAGCGATACGGGTTGCTTGGGGCGGGGAAGCGATCAGGGGGCAATTACCTTCCTGATGGCGATCCGCTCTGCCACACTAACAACAGGTTCGGTTCAGCAACATGAATGACCAGCGCCTGT
Source organism: Tianweitania sp. (assembly GCF_032053605.1). Classification (NCBI taxonomy): domain Bacteria; kingdom Pseudomonadati; phylum Pseudomonadota; class Alphaproteobacteria; order Hyphomicrobiales; family Phyllobacteriaceae; genus Tianweitania; species Tianweitania sp. The sequence goes on along the minus strand of NZ_DAMBUH010000069.1, from coordinate 7,980 downwards.
CAGCAATTGTCGAGACAACGCTCCTAAGAACACCACGTGCGACTTTGCCAAAGTCGCTTCGTGGCCTCTATCAAAGCGAGAGTGACAAGCCACGGCGCATGATTGCGCGCCAGGGAATATGGCTGGCTTTCGTTATGTACCTGCTGTTTTCCCTGACAGACATATATCTGACGCCGGATATTGCCCACTATTCAATCGCCGCGCGCTTTTCAGTCGGCCTTATTGCTCTGCCATTCTTTGAATATCAGTATCACCGCAACGTAAGCTCAGACGTCTTGGATCTCACCTGCGCAGTGGGGCTGGTGGCCAGCTATCTTGCATGGCTGATTACGTCCATTTCCACGGAATATACCCTCAATTTTTCGTATTACATGTTCTATGGCGCCATCTTTATGATGGCTGCAAACCTGTTCTTCAGCTTCCACTTTGTCTTGTCTGTAATTTCATCCTCGGCAATTTTAGTCAGTGTGCTAACAGCGCTTTACATCCTTCCCGGAAGCGAAGCCTATCAGGTAACCTTGGCCACCTTCTATCTCTCCTGCTTTGCTTTCACGACTTACGTGAATTGGAAGCTCAACAAGGAGCGGTTCAGCGTCTTCCTGAACGCCATGAAGGCGCGCATTCGCCAGACGGAGGCAGTTCAGCGCGGTGAAGCCCTGTTGAAGCTGTCGCGCACGGATGCGCTCACCGGCGTCGCCAACCGCCGTGCGGTGGACGAGAAGCTGCGCGATTTCTGGGACGACTGGCAGATGCTCGGCATGAGCTTCTCGGCGATGCTGGTGGATGTCGACTTCTTCAAGAAGTTCAACGACTTTTACGGCCATCAGGAAGGCGATCATTGCTTGCGCCTGGTGGCCGATGCGCTCAGCGAAACCATCAACAAGCATCATGGCTTCATCGGCCGTTACGGCGGCGAGGAATTCATCATCCTGGCTCCTATAACCACCGAAGACGAAGTGGCCGAGCTTGCCGAAGGCATCCGTCTTGCCGTCGAAGATCTTCGGATCGCCCATGAACAGCGGCGCGATGGCACGTCCTTCGTCACGGTCAGCGTGGGCGCGGCTCTGGTGCGGCCGCGCAATGATGGCAAGCTGGAGCGGATCATCCACGAAGCCGATCGCGCGCTTTATACGGCAAAGGCAAGCGGCCGGAATTGTTCGCGCGTGTTCGACCCCAACGATCCTTTCACCAGCGACGAAAGCGAGAATGTCGCTGCCCTTTTGCGGATGGCGACACGCGAAAAGCTGGTATCCTTGGTTTACCAGCCCATCCAGCACATCGCGTCCGGCGAGACCGAAGCGGTGGAAGCGCTGATGCGCCTGCGGATGCTGGACGGCACACTGGTTCTGCCGAGCCAGTTCATTCCGGTCGCCGAGCGGACCGGCGCAATCCTCGACCTCGGCCTATGGGCGATCCGCACGGTCTGCCAAGACCTCTTGATGGATGGGCACGTATCGCTGGTCAGCGTCAATGTTTCGCCGATCCAACTGAAAGCGCCCGGTTTCGCGGCATCAGTCGCTGCGATCCTTTCTGAGACCGGCGTCAGCGGCAGCAAGCTTGCCTTCGAGATTACCGAAGGCCTCGACATGGAAATGCATTCCGACGTTCTGCGCTGCATCGCCGACCTCAAGCGGCTGGGGATCCGCATCTGGCTGGACGATTTCGGCACCGGTTTTGCCGGCCTGTCCTGGCTGCGGCTGATCGATTTCGACACGGTCAAGATCGACCGTTCCTTCCTGCATGATTGCGATACGACGCGGGGCAAGGCGATGCTGCGCGACATCGTCGGCCTGGTGCGCAACCGCGGCCATTCGGTCCTCATTGAAGGTGTTGAAACGGACGAACATGTTGCGCTCGTGCGAGAGCTCGAAATCGACAAGGTCCAGGGTTTCCATGTCGGCCGCCCCGTCGCCGCCAAGCAGTTTCAAAGCGCCTACGCCGTGAACCCGCATCTGCACGGGTATCGCAAATCGGCCTGATGTGGTGCCGATTGCGGGGAGGGCGGATGCTTAACCGCCGCTCACCCACTCGTCGTGAAAGATAATGAACTCGCGCATGAAGCGATCGACGATATCAGACCGGGTCCGATTGGCCGGCTGGATGGCGAGAAACCCGGCATCGATGAAAAGACCAAAGCGTCGCACCGCAACTCCTCTATCGGTGAACTCGCTTGCCGAAGTCGGATCGATGATGGCGATACCCGCCCCCTCGCTCACCAGAGACAGGGCCGTGTGCGACAGCCTGGTTTCCACATTGGAAAGGCGCTGAACACCCGCAAGCGCCACCTCCACCCGCATGGCGAACACCGTGCCCGGCTCCAGGCTGATCATCCGCTGGCCCTGAAGGTCGGCCGGATGGATGACCTCCTTGGCCGCAAGCGGATGCCCGTCCGGCATGGCAACGACCGCGGCCATAGACTGCGTTTCGATAATGAAGCCCGGCCGGTCGAGCGGTCCGTCGGCATAGCCGATCTCGGCCTGACCCGCCGCCACCGCTTCGATCACCATGGAAGAGGGCAGGCCGCTCAGCGAGGCCTGCAGGTTCGGCTTGTCCCGCAGGAAGCGCGCGAGAAAGCGCGGAAGAACCCCGCTGGCCAGCGCAGGCATGGCCGCAATCCTCAGCGTGCCCGCCGCCTGCCGCGCGATCTCCTTGGCGAGAACCGCGATGTGGTTCATGCCCACGAAGGCGCGGTCGACCTCCTTCCAGAGCGTGACGGCTTCCTGCGTGGGAATGATCTGGTTGCCGCGCCGCTCGAACAGCCGCAGGTTGGTGGCATGTTCGAAGTCGCGGATGAGCCGGCTGACCGCCGGTTGCGTGATCGACATCAGCTCGGCTGCTGTCGTCATCTGCCCCGTCAGCATCACGGCACGGAACGCTTCCACCTGTCTCAGGTTCATCATCGTCTCAGCATAACATTCGCTTATTCTTGAGCGCCTATTACGAATTTGACGGAATGCAGGCGCGTTGACAATCTTGCTCTTTAGAACGCCAGCCCGCAAAACGAGCGCTGGATCAATCGACGCGTGTCAAACACGCGCGGGAACGAGAGGCTGAAGGTTGGATTACTTGCAGCTCATGGGCTTCGGGCCCAATGGGTGGGGCTATGGCATGCTCGCGGCGACCGGAATGACGGTGGCGGTCGCGCTGTGCGGTTACCTCATCGGTTCGATTCTCGGCTCGCTCGGAGCAGCGGCCGCTTTCTCGCGCTTCATGCTCTTGCGCGGCATCGCCGGGTTTTACACCACCGTTCTGCGCGGCATCCCCGACCTCCTCGTCATCTACCTCTTTTATTTCGGCTCAAGCTCGGTGATTTCCGGCGTTGCGGCCCTGTTCGGCGCTGAAGGCTTTGTCGGCGCACCCGCCTTCATCACCGGTGCCATGGCGATCGGCGTCGTGTCCGGGGCATACCAGATGCAGGTGTTCCGCGGCGCGGTGCTGGCGCTCGCCAAAGGTGAGATCGAGGCCGCCCGCGCCTATGGCATGCCGTCCTTTCTCCTGTTCCGCCGCATCATCCTGCCGCAAGCCGCCCGCTTCGCCATTCCCGGCATGGGTAATGTCTGGCAGCTGGTGTTGAAGGAGTCAGCGCTGATTTCGGTGATCGGCTTGGTCGAGATCATGCGCCAGTCGCAGATCGGCGCCGGCTCCACCCGCCAGCCCTTCAGCTTCTATCTCACGGCTGCCGCCCTCTATCTCCTGATCACCTTCGTGTCGGGCCGTGGCTTCCGCTTGGCGGAACGCCGAGCCATGCGCGGCGTGCAGGGGGCTGCGTGATGTTGATCGATTTTCCGTTTCTGTGGGAAAGCTTCACCGCTCTTTTGAAGGGCATCCCGTTGACGTTGCAGCTAACTGCGCTGTCTGTCGTCACCGGCGGCGTGCTGGCCGTTTTGTTAGCCTTGATGCGCGTGTCGAACAAATGGTGGCTCGACCTGCCGGCGCAGTTCTACGTCTTCGTTTTCCGCGGCACGCCGCTGCTGGTCCAGATCTACATCATTTATTACGGCATCAGCCAGTTTCCCGAGCTGCGCCAAAGCTGGGTCTGGCCCTTCCTGCGCCAAGCCTATTGGTGCGCGGCTTTGGCTCTGGCTTTGAACACCGCAGCCTATAGCGCCGAGATCATCCGCGGCGGGCTCCTGTCGGTGCCAGCCGGCCAGATCGAGGCGGCGCGTGCCACGGGCATGTCCGGCTTCCTCCTAATGCGCCGAATCATCTTCCCGCAGGCATTGCGGCAGATGCTGCCGGGCTACAGCAACGAAATCATCCTGATGGTGAAGTCGACCGCGCTTGCCTCCACCGTCACGCTGATGGAAGTCACCGGGATTGCCGCCAAGCTGATCTCGCAGAGCTATCGCCCGATCGAACTCTTTATCTGCGCCGGCGCAATCTACCTCGCCCTTAACTTCATCGTCGCCCGCCTGTTTGCGGCGCTCGAATATGCGCTGTCACCGGAGCGCCGCCCTGCGCCCGTGTCAGCTGCCGACAAGCCGGAGAAAGCCCGTGCCTGATCTCGCAAACACGCCCGCTGTTGTTCTTTCCGGCATCCGCAAGAGCTATGGCGAGCACGAGGTGCTGCATGGCGTCTCGCTGATCGCCAATGAAGGCGATGTCATCTCGATCCTCGGTTCGTCCGGATCAGGCAAGTCGACGCTGCTGCGCTGCATCAACATGCTGGAAGTGCCGAATGCTGGCAGCGTTTCGATCCATGGCGAAACCATCGCGCTCGACCAGAAGCCCGGCCAGCAGCCGCGCGCCCGCGACAACGCCCAGGTCAACCGCCTGCGCGCCAAGGCCGCCATGGTGTTCCAGTCCTTCAACCTGTGGTCTCACCTGACGATCCTCGAAAACCTCATCGAGGCGCCGGTGCATGTCCTGAAGCGCGACCGCAAGGACGCGATCGCCGAGGCCGAGACCCTGCTGGCCCGCGTTGGCATCGCCGAAAAGCGCCATGCCTATCCGGCTCACCTGTCCGGTGGCCAGCAGCAGCGCGCGGCGATCGCTCGCGCACTGGCGATGCATCCGAGCGTCATGCTGTTCGACGAACCGACTTCCGCGCTCGATCCGGAACTCGTCGGCGAAGTCCTGAAGGTCATGCGCGACCTCGCCGCCGAAGGCCGGACGATGCTGATCGTCACCCACGAGATGGGCTTTGCGCGCGATGTCTCCACCCGCACCGTCTTCCTCCATAACGGCGTGATCGAGGAAGAGGGCCTGCCATCCGAAGTGTTCAGGAACCCGCGTTCCGAACGCTTTCGGCAATTCATATCACGAGACGAACGAGAAGCCCGCTGACGGCTTGCCGCCGTTATCCAAGGGACAACACGGCTCGCGCCAACCATCAACAGAGGTGAACCAATGAAACTCAGATCCATCCTCGCAGCCGCCCTTCTTCTGACCGCAGGAAGCCATGCCTTCGCGCAGGAAAAGACGATCAAGATCGCGTCCGAAGGGGCCTACGCACCGTGGAACTTCTCCGGCCCGAACGGCGAGTTGCAGGGCTTCGAGATCGACCTGGCCAAGGTGCTGTGCGAGCGCATGAAGGTGAAGTGCGAGATCGTCGCCCAGAACTGGGACGGCATCATCCCCTCTCTCAACGCCAAGAAGTATGACGCGATCATGGCCGCCATGAGCGTCACCCCTGCGCGCCAGGAAGTCATCGCCTTCTCCAACCCTTATGCTGCAGGCATCAACGCCTTTGCCGTGCCGAGCGATGGTCCGCTGGCCGACATGCCCGGCACCGGCAAGACCTATTCGCTCGACACTGAAGAAGCCGCAGCCAAGCAGGACATCGAGAAGATCGCCGGCCTTCTCAAGGGCAAGTCCGTCGGCGTTCAGGGCTCCACCACCGCGTCCACCTTCATGGAAACCTACTTCAAGGACGGTGTCGATCTGCGCGAGTACAAGACGACGGAAGAGCACAATCTCGACCTGACCAGCGGCCGTGTCGATGCCGTTCTGGCCAATGCTACCGTGCTCACCGAAGCGCTGAGCAAGCCTGAAATGTCCGGCGCCAAGATTTCCGGCCCGATCTTTTCCGGCGGCGTGTTCGGCGTCATCGCTGTCGGTTTGCGCAAGGACGATACCGAGTTGAAGGCGCAGTTCGACGAGGCGATCAAGGCCGCGCTCGCCGACGGCACGATCAAGGAACTCTCCATGAAGTGGTTCAAGGTCGACGTCAGCCCGCGCGGCTGATCCGGCATCTCCGGTGCGGTCTTCAACGACTGCACCGCATTTCCTTGCGGACTTCTGATGACCTCATCCCCCCTCGAAATGGTTGTGATCGGCGGCGGCCTTGTCGGCTCGACGCTGGCCTGGGGCCTGGCGCGCGCCGGGCTGCAAACGACCGTTCTCGACGGTGCGGATCTCGATCCCCGTGCATCCCGTGCCAACTTCGCGCTGGTCTGGGTACAGGGCAAAGGCATCGGCAAGCCGGCTTACGCGCTGTGGTCCAAGGCGTCGGCCGAACGCTGGCCGCAACTGGCCGCCGCTCTTCTTGAAGATACCGGCATTGACGTGTCCTTGAACCAGAACGGCGGCTTTTCCTTCGCGCTCGACCCGCTCGAACTCGAAACATGGCAAGCCGAGATGCAGGACATCGTCCGCGAAACCAACGGCCGTGCTGCCCCCTTCGAGGTGCTCAGCGGCACTGAGACCCGGTACCGCCTGCCTTTCGTCGGCCCGGACGTTGTCGGCTCCATCTATTCGCCGCTCGATGGCCATGTGAACGCGCTACGCCTATTCCGCGCGCTTCACACGGGCATGAAGAAGCGCAACGTGGATTACCGCGCCGGCCACGCTGTCGAGCGCATCGAGCCCGTCCGCGATGGCTTTCGGCTGATCGGACCGAACGGCACGCTTGTTGCCCAGCGCATCGTTCTCGCCGCCGGTCTCGACAATAGCCGTCTGGCCGAAATGGTCGGCCTTCATGCGCCGATGAAGCGCAGCAAGGGCCAGATCCTCGTCACCGAAAAATGCGCGCCCTTTTTCGACTACACCTCCGCCACCCTGCGCCAGACCGACGAGGGCGGCGTCATGATTGGCGACAGCGAGGAAACGCATACGGCAGCCCAGGCCACCAATCAGGACATCAGCGCCGTGCTCGCTAATCGCGCAGTCCGCACTTTCCCGGTGCTGGGCGACCTCAACATCGTGCGCAGCTGGACCGGCCTGCGCGTCAAGCCGCTTGATGGTCTGCCGATCTACGAGCAATCCGCCAGCCACCCCGGCGCCTTTATCGCGGTGTGCCATTCCGGCGTGACGCTCGCCGCCAATCACGCCCTGGTTGTTGCGCCCCAGATCGCGGCGGGCGCCCTGTCGCACGGTCTTGCAGCCTTCGGATCGCAGAGGTTTCATGCTTCGCAGACTGCGTGAGGTCATTGATCCCGTGACCTTCTCTTTCGACGGCCGCCCGGTCACCGCCGAGCGCGGCGACACGCTTGCCGCCGCACTGCTTGCTGGCGGCGTCGATACCTTCCGCCATTCCGTCGTCGGCGACCAACCGCGCGCGCCCTATTGCCTGATGGGCGTGTGCTTCGAATGCCTGGTCACCGTCGACGGCGTTCAGAACCGCCAAAGCTGTCTGATGGAAGTGCGCGACGGCATGGGGGTCGCCAGCCAGCGCGGCGGCCGCCAGGTTCT
>NZ_DAMBUH010000069.1:0-215 GCF_032053605.1 Tianweitania sp. | reverse complement strand
AGGCCGCCCAAGCAGGCGCATCGGTGCTGCTGGTCGACGAAAACACGTCGCCAGGCGGCCAGATCTACCGCGCCGTGACGCGTCATTCGCCTGATGAAGACGACTTCCTCGGTGCGGATTACTGGAAAGGGCGGACCATTGCCGAGCCCTTCCTCGCCGCACCGGTCGATTACGCGCGCTCCACAACCGTCTGGAGCCTCGACCCCGCCGCCAAG
>NZ_DAMBUH010000068.1:0-19194 GCF_032053605.1 Tianweitania sp. | reverse complement strand
GTTGTGGGGTCGGGATCTCGGGCTGAGCCGGTTGCGGCTGAGCGGGTTCAGGTTGAACGGGGATTTCCGGCGCGGATTCCGGCTGGGGTGCCGGCGCAGGGGCTGGCCGTCCGGGCTGCGGCGCGGGCGGTTGCTGCTGATCCTCGGGCTGGTTGCCGAAGGAAAAGATCTTCTTGATGAAACCAAGGGCCATAAGGGATTCCGCTCAGGCTGCGCGTGCACTGGACAAGGGGAGGGCGCTTGCGGCGACCGTCAGAAGGCGTTGGCCGTCATGGCCGGTGACGATGCGCTTGATGATCGTGCCGGGTTCGCCCGCATCGACCGCTGCCATCGTAAAGCTTGCCGTGCGACCGAGGCCGTCGCGCTCGACCAGCACGCTCTGCCGTGTGTTTGTGAGACTTTCGAGATGGGTCAGGTAGGCTTGGTCGCCCACGGCACGCAAACGTGCGGCGCGTTCCTTGATCAAACCCCGATCGAGCTGCGGCATGCGCGCGGCCGGCGTGCCTTCGCGCGGGCTGAAGGGGAAGACGTGGAGATGCGACAGACTGCAGTCTGCCACCAGCTTCAGCGTGTTCTCAAACATCGCTTCCGTTTCTGTCGGGAAGCCGGCGATGAGGTCGGCGCCGAACACGATGTCGGGACGCACCGCGCGGATATTGGCGCAGAAGCGGATGGAATCGTCGCGCAGATGGCGGCGCTTCATGCGCTTCAGGATCATGTCGTCACCGGCCTGCAAGGACAAATGCAGATGCGGCATCAAGCGCGGTTCGTCGCCGATCAGTGTAATGAGTTCGGGATCGGCTTCCACGGAATCGATGGAAGACAGGCGCAAGCGCGGCAGATCCGGCACTTGGGAGAGGATCGCGCGCACGAGGCGGCCGAGTTTTGGCGCACCCGGCAGATCGGCGCCCCAGCTGGTGAGATCGACGCCCGACAGCACGACTTCGGCATAGCCGTTGCCGGTCAGGCGCTTCACCTGTTCCACCACGGCGCCCATCGGCACGGAGCGCGAATTGCCTCGTCCGTAGGGGATGATGCAGAAGGTACAGCGATGGTCGCAGCCGTTCTGGACCTGCACGATGGCGCGGGCGCGGCCTTCGATGGCATCCACCAGATGGCCGGCGGTTTCGCTGATGCTCATGATGTCGTTGACGCGCACCTTTTCGGTGTCGTTGACGCCGAAGTCGGGCAGCGCACGATACGAGTGCGCCTTCAGCTTGTCTTCGTTGCCGAGAACAAGGTCGACTTCCGCCATGTCGCCGAAGCTGGCCGGCTCGGTCTGGGCCGCGCAGCCGGTGACGATGATGCGGGCATCCGGATTTTCGCGCCTGGTCTTGCGGATCGCCTGCTTGGCCTGGCGCACGGCTTCGGCGGTGACGGCACAGGTGTTGAACACAACCGCGCCGCCCTTCAACGCATCGAGGCCGGCCGCACTGGCTTCACGGCGCATGACCTCGGATTCGTAGGTGTTCATGCGGCAGCCGAAGGTGACGATCTCCAAACCGCTTTTTGGCTCCTGCATCAGGCTGCGCTCCCCAAATCACGCTGCCAGTTGCCCGTTTCCGGATCGAAACTGCCGGAAAACTCCCACTCCGCCGGGCCGGTCATGACGACATGGTCATCCTCGCGCCATTCGATGTGGAGCTGACCGCCGGCCGGGACAGTTACGGTGACCGAACGTTCGGTTCGACGCGTACGGGCTGCGGAAACGGCGGCGGCACAGGCAGCGGATCCGCAGGCACCGGTGAGACCTGCGCCGCGTTCCCAGGTGCGGATGATCATGGCGTCAGGCGCGGTGACCTGCGCGATGGTGATGTTGGCGCGCTCGGGGAAGATCGGGTGGTTTTCCAGCAGCGGGCCGAACTTGTCCAATTCGTAGGACCAGACATCCCCATCGACCCAGAAGATCGCGTGCGGATTGCCCATGGACGCGACGGAGGGCGAATGCAGTACGGGGGCGTCGATCGGGCCGACCTGCAGCTCGATCATGCGGGTGTCGCGAAACTCTTCGGCCAGCGGAATGTCCTGCCAGTTGAAGCGCGGCACGCCCATGTCGACGGAGATCAAGCCGTCCGCATGTTGCTCGGCATTGAGGATGCCGGCCACCGTTTCGAAGGTGAAGCGGGTGCGGCCAGTGTCGGCATTGAGCGCCTGGACCACGCAGCGCGTGCCGTTGCCGCAAGCCTGCGCCATCGACCCGTCGGCGTTCAGGATGGCGATGTAGTTATCCGTGCCATCAAGACGCGGATCGTAAATCACCATGATCTGATCGAAGTGGGTCGCGTGATCGGCGGCGAGCGCGATGGCTGCTGCCGAGGTCACCTTGTCCGCACGACCGCGCATGTCGGCGACGATGATGTCGTTGCCGAGGCCATTCATCTTGGCGAAAGGGGCCATCTTGGCGAAAGGGGCGGCTGAAGCCATAATTTGCGGTCCTTGTCGGCCGCTATATGGCGGAAAGCGGCCGGAATTACCAGCATGCAGGCAGGGTCAGCCTCGCGGCAGAAGCTCAGGGAACGTCCCAGACCTGACCGGGGCGCAGCGCCTGAAAGCGCTCGGCTTCGATACCTGCGGTCTGGAGCGCGGTGGCAAGATCGTTTGCCGGCGCGTCCACCGCTTCGTTGGTGAGCTGGAACGTGCCCCAGTGATAACCGCCAGCCAGTGGCGCCTGGAGGATCTTGAAGGCTTCCACGGCTTCCGCGGGGTTCTGGTGGTGCCCTTCCATGAACCAGCGCGGCTCATAAGCGCCGATCGGCAGGAGGGCGAAACGCAGGATGGGATGGCGCTCGGCCGTGGCGCGGAAATTGCTGCCGTTATGGAAGCCGGTATCGCCGGCGAAGTAAATCTCGCTGCCGGGGGTCTCAATCACGAAGGCTGCCCACAGAGCCATGCGGCGGTCGCGCGTCCAGCGTGCCGACCAGTGATGCGCCGGCTCGAAATGGATCGTGACACCGTTGCGCAGCGGCACACTGTCCAGCCAATCGCCTGTTTTCACACGCGCCTTCGCCACCTTTGCGTGAATGACATGATCGTTGCCGAGCGGCGTGATGATCAGCGGATCGTGGATGTCTACCAGCTGCTTGATCGCCGCGATGTCCAGATGGTCATAATGATTGTGGCTGAGCAACACGGCGTCGATCGGGGGCAGATCCTCGAAACGGATGCCGGGCTCGTTGACGCGGGTTGGACCCATGAAGCTGAATGGCGACACGCGCTTGGCAAAAACCGGATCGGTCAGCAGGTTGAGACCGGCGGTCTGAATCAGGATCGAGGCGTGGCCGATCATGGTGATCCGCAAGGCATCGCCGTCCACCCGTGTCTCGGGCTTCGCCTGGGGGAAGGGGCTCGGCCAAGTTTTCGGCCATGCCGCGCGCTTTTCGCCGCGCATCCAGCGATATAGATCGCGAAAACCGCCGGGAAGCTTGTCGCTGTCTGGATTGAAAAAGAGCGCGCCATCGAAGTGATCGCTGCGCGCGCCGGAATAATAGCGATTGGTCATGGCTGCGAGATAAGCGGGATTGGCTGATGTTCAACCGCATGCGATGCAGGGATGACACACCTGTCACCTCACAAACAGGCTGTCAGAGCGAGCGCATTTCCCGCGTCGATACGCGTCCGACCCCACTTCCCGCAGCCCCTGCCGGCAATGTGACGGCTTCGCAGCTGCCGCCTCCGGCGCCGACCAGCTTCCCCGAGACCCCGCCGCCGGCACCGAACACGCAGGTTGCGGCGATCGATCCGAATGCGGGGGCAGCACCTTCGGCGCCTGTGACCGAGGGTGGCGTTGCCGGCGTTTGGAACGTGTCCGTCGGCGGGCAGAGCTGCCGCGTCGCCACGCCGCGCACCAAGTTCGGCCAGGGTTACCGCGCTGCCCCGCTGCGCTGTCCGGCTCCGCTCGATGGCGTGAAGTCGTGGGCCGTGCAGGGCAACCAGATGATCCTGTATAATGATAGCGGCTCGCAGGTTGCTTCGCTGTCGTCTTCCGGGCCAGAGAAGTTCAACGGCACGACCTCCAGCGGTTCGCCCGTCAGCCTGACCCGCTGATCGCCGCCCGATCCGAGCATGTCACCTTTGCCTGAGCCGACGGCTGCCGGCGCGCTGCGCAGCCGTTACGATCGTCTTGCGGCAGAGGGCGCGATCCATCCGGATCCGCATCAGCTTAAGGTGGTGGCCGCGCTCGACCGCCTCCTTTCCGACCTGCAAGCCCGGCCGCTGGACAGCAGACCGGGCTTTTTTGCGCGTCTGTTCGGCGGAAAGGGCAATCGCGACGACGCCAGCCAGCGCGGGCTTTATGTTTATGGCAGCGTCGGGCGTGGCAAGACCATGCTCATGGACCTGTTCCTGGAAGCAGCACCGGTTGAAAAGAAGCGGCGCGCCCATTTCAACGACTTCATGGCCGATGTGCATGATCGCATTGGTCGCCATCGCGCGGCGGTAAAGGCCGGCACGGCATCGGGCGATGATCCGATCCCGCCGGTTGCCAAGGACCTCGCCGAACAAGCCAAGCTCTTATGCTTCGACGAGTTCAGCGTGACCGACATTGCCGATGCGATGATCCTGTCGAGGCTGTTCACCGCGCTGTTTGCCGAGGGAGTCGTGCTGGTCGCGACCTCCAACGTGGCGCCGGACGATCTGTACCGCGAAGGTTTGAACCGGCAGCTGTTCCTGCCTTTCATCGGCCTGCTAAAGCGGCATGTCGAGGTGCTCGACATCGGCGGCACGCAGGACCATCGCATGGCCAAGCTCGACCGTTTGCCGGTGTATCTGACCCCGCTTAGCGCCGAAGCGAACGCCCAGATGGACGAGGCATGGAAGGCTGCAACGGAAGGGCAGCGCTCCATGCGCGCTCAAGTCGAGGTCAAGGGTCGCACGATCCCGGTTCCCCAGGCAGCGGGGGAGGCGGCGCGCTTTGCTTTTGGCGATCTCTGCTCGCAACCGCTTGCCGCCCGCGATTACCTCGCCATCGTCGAGCGCTATCCGACGATCTTCATCGACGGCATTCCGATCTTGGACGCCACGCAACGCAACGAGGCGAAGCGGCTGATCCTGCTGGTGGACGTGCTTTACGACCGGCATGCCACGCTGGTGGTGACGGCAGCGGCCGAGCCGGACGATCTGTTCAAGGGCCGACCGGGTTCGACCGAGGCGTTCGAGTTTGTTCGCACGGCGTCACGCTTGAACGAAATGCGCAGCGCGGAATGGCGCGCCGCGCAGGATGCCGACAGCGAGGAACAGCCGGCGTGAGCAATGAAGCCGCCAGGGATCGCGCGTTCGGTGCGTTGATCGGGCTGGCGATGGGCGATGCGGTGGGAACGACCGTGGAGTTCCAGGCGCGCGATACGTTTGCGCCGCTGACGGACATGGTCGGCGGCGGACCTTTCAAACTGACGCCTGGGGAATGGACGGATGACACCTCCATGGCCCTCTGTCTGGCCGATACGCTGATTGCTCATCAGGGACGCGTCGATCCTCGGCATCTCCTTTCCGGTTTCGTGAACTGGTGGCAGCATGGCTGGAACTCGGTTACTGGCACCTGCTTCGACATCGGCACTGCGACGACGCAGGCGCTGTCCAGTTTTCTGCGCGATGGTACGCTGATCAACAATGCCGATCCGCAGATGCAGGCCAATGGCTCGATCATGCGGCTGGCACCGGTCGTCCTTTGCGCACGAAGCGAGCAGGAAGCGGTCGAGCTCGCGCTGGCGCAAGGGCAGGTGACGCATGCAGCGCCCGTGCCGCAAGCGTGTTGCGAAGAGCTTGCCCGCTTGTTGTGGGGGCTTGCGGAAACGGGCGATGAACCCGCTGCGTTCGAAGAAGCGCGGCGGATTGAGCGCAACGCCATCATCAGCAGCGGTCACGCGCCGGCCACATTGCAGGCCGCAATCTGGAGCGTGGCCACGACCAGCAACCCACGCGATGCGATTTTGGCTGCTGCCAATCTCGGCGATGATGCCGATACGGTGGCGGCGGTTGCCGGGCAGATTGCGGGCGCCAGATATGGGCTGGCGGCGCTCGATCGGCAGTGGCTGCAGCGGCTCGCGTGGCGTGACGACATCCTGCAGCGCGGCGAGGATCTTTGGGCGCTACGCTCCAGATGATCGTGCCCTAGAAAGCGCGTTGACGTTTACGTAAATGCCGATTGATCTAAACGATTGAAGTTGCTTGTGTGACAAGAATCGTTTGAGTTTTTTGCCATTGAGGTCTATTGGCTGCGCGGATTGTCGCGGGCTGTCATCATCTGGTCGCCCGTCTATGACTTGATCGTAGCGACGCACACGGGAGAGCCTCAAGTATGGCACGCAACAAGATCGCGCTTATCGGTTCGGGAATGATCGGCGGCACGCTCGCCCACCTGATCGGCCTCAAGGAATTGGGTGATGTCACGCTGTTCGACATTGCCGAAGGCACGCCGCAGGGCAAGGGCCTCGACATTGCGCAGTCTTCCCCGGTTGACGGCTTCGACGCAAACTTCACGGGCGCCAATGATTATTCCGCGATCGAAGGCGCCGATGTCTGCATCGTGACCGCCGGCGTGCCGCGCAAGCCCGGCATGAGCCGCGACGACCTGCTCGGCATCAACCTCAAGGTCATGGAACAGGTTGGCGCGGGCCTCAAGAAGTATGCCCCGAACGCCTTCGTGATCTGCATCACCAACCCGCTCGACGCGATGGTCTGGGCGCTGCAGAAGTTCTCCGGCCTGCCCAAGACCCATGTGGTCGGCATGGCCGGCGTGCTGGACTCGGCGCGTTTCCGCTATTTCCTCGCCGAAGAGTTCAAGGTCTCGGTTGAAGACGTCACCGCCTTCGTGCTCGGCGGCCATGGCGACACGATGGTGCCTCTGACGCGCTACTCCACCGTTGCCGGCATTCCGCTGCCGGATCTCGTCAACATGGGCTGGACCAGCCAGGAGAAGCTCGACCAGATCGTTCAGCGCACCCGTGACGGCGGCGCCGAGATCGTCGGCCTCCTGAAGACCGGCTCGGCCTATTACGCGCCGGCTTCCGCTGCCGTTTCGATGGCGGAAAGCTATCTCAAGGACAAGAAGCGCGTTCTGCCCTGCGCAGCCCATCTTTCGGGCCAGTATGGCCTGTCCGACATGTATGTCGGCGTGCCGACCGTGATCGGTGCCGGCGGTGTCGAGCGCGTGATCGAGATCGACCTCAACAAGACCGAACAAGCGATGTTCGACAAGTCGGTGGCATCGGTGCAGGGTCTTTGCGAAGCCTGCATCAACATCGCGCCGAACCTCAAGTAAGTCGTTCCCGAGCCTTAAAGGACGGATCCCATGAATATCCATGAATATCAGGCCAAGGCGCTGCTCAAGACGTTTGGCGCGCCAGTCGCCGAAGGCGTGCCGATCTTCTCGGCCGACGAGGCTGAAGCCGCTGCCAAGCAGCTGCCCGGCCCGCTTTATGTTGTGAAGAGCCAGATCCATGCTGGCGGTCGCGGCAAGGGCAAGTTCACCGAACTCGGTGCCGACTCGAAAGGCGGCGTGCGCTTGGCCAAGTCGATCGAAGAAGTGGTCGCGCATGCCAAGGAAATGCTCGGCAACACGCTGGTCACCAAGCAGACCGGTGAAGCCGGCAAGCAGGTCAATCGCCTTTACATCGAAGACGGCGCCGACATCGACCGCGAACTTTATTTGTCGATCCTGATCGACCGCACGGTTGGTCGTCCGGCTTTCGTCGTGTCCACCGAAGGCGGCATGGACATCGAGGCTGTGGCGCATGACACGCCGGAAAAGATCATCACCGTTGCGGTTGATCCGGAAACCGGCCTGACGCAGTCGGATCTCGACACGCTGACCTCGTCGCTGAAGCTCGAAGGCGAAGCCAAGACCGACGGCGAGAAGCTGTTCCCGATCCTCTACAAGGCTTTCGTCGAGACCGACATGAGCCTGCTCGAGGTCAACCCGCTGATCGTCATGACCGACGGCCGCCTTCGCGTGCTGGACGCCAAGGTGTCGTTCGACGGCAATGCGATGTTCCGTCACGACGACATCCGGCAGCTGCGCGACGAGACCGAAGAAGACGCCAAGGAAATCGAGGCCTCCAAGTGGGACCTCGCTTATGTCGCGCTCGACGGCAATATCGGCTGCATGGTCAACGGTGCCGGTCTCGCCATGGCGACGATGGACATCATCAAGCTCTACGGCAAGGAGCCGGCGAACTTCTGTGACGTCGGTGGTGGCGCCGGCAAGGAAAAGGTTGCCGCAGCCTTCAAGATCATCACGGCCGACCCGAAGGTCGAGGGCATCCTCGTCAACATCTTCGGCGGCATCATGAAGTGCGACGTCATCGCCGAAGGCGTTGTCGCTGCGGTTCAGGAAGTCGGCCTCAAGGTTCCGCTGGTGGTTCGCCTCGAAGGCACCAATGTGGATCTCGGCAAGAAGATCCTGAACGAGTCCGGTCTGGCCATCACGGCTGCTGACGACCTGGACGACGCCGCCAAGAAGATCGTCGCGGCGATCCAGGCCTAAGCGCAAGGACCGAAAATCATGTCTATCCTTATCGACAAGAACACCAAGGTCCTCGTTCAGGGCCTGACTGGCAAGACCGGCACCTTCCACACCGAACAGGCGCTTGCCTACCATGGCACGCAGATGGTCGGCGGCATTCATCCGAAGAAGGGTGGCGAGAACTGGACCGGCGCCAAGGGCGAGACGCTCCCGATCTTCGCATCCGTTTCGGACGGCAAAGAGCAGACCGGCGCGACCGCATCCGTGGTTTACGTTCCGCCGGCAGGTGCTGCAGCCGCCATCATCGAGGCGATCGAGGCCGAGATGGAACTGATCGTCTGCATCACCGAAGGCATTCCGGTGATGGACATGGTGAAGGTCAAGGCTCGGCTGGAGAAGTCCAAGTCGCGCCTGATCGGTCCGAACTGCCCGGGTCTGGTTACGCCGGACGAGTGCAAGATCGGCATCATGCCGGGCTCGATCTTCCGCAAGGGCTCGGTGGGCGTTGTTTCGCGCTCGGGAACCCTTACCTATGAAGCGGTGTTCCAGACCTCGAATGCCGGCCTTGGCCAGACCACAGCTGTGGGTATCGGCGGCGATCCGGTGAAGGGTACCGAATTCATTGACGTCCTGGAAATGTTCCTGGCCGATGATGAAACCAAGTCGATCATCATGATCGGTGAGATCGGCGGTTCGGCCGAAGAAGACGCGGCGCAGTTCCTGCGCGACGAAGCCAAGCGCGGCCGTTCAAAGCCGATGGCAGGCTTTATCGCCGGTCGTACCGCTCCTGCCGGACGCACCATGGGCCATGCCGGCGCCGTGATTTCGGGCGGCAAGGGTGGCGCCGAAGACAAGATCGCAGCGATGGAAGCTGCGGGCATCCGGGTTTCGCCTTCGCCGGCACGGCTGGGCACGACGCTGGTTGAAGCACTGAAGGGCTGAGCGGCCCTTCAGTTCAGAGTTCCCCCGGCGGCTGGGCACCGCCGGGTTTAAGCGGGGCGGGAGCGCGGACGGGCTGGCCGTCCACGACATGAGCGGCGGATCACGCTGCCGAAGAAACAGGAGAGCGGACGGATAGTCCGCGACGATCATGGCGCGCAACGACCAAGCCAATGACCAATTTGCCGGAACCTCGTTCCTGTATGGCGGCAATGCCGACTACATCGAAGCGCTTTATGCGCGCTACCAGGAGGACCAGCAGTCGGTTTCTCCGGAATGGCGGCAGTTCTTCAGCGAGCTGAAGGACGAAGCCGGCGACGTCAAGAAGAATGCCGAAGGTGCATCCTGGACGAAGCCGAACTGGCCGCTCGTTGCCAATGGCGAACTCGTGTCCGCCCTCGACGGCAACTGGGGCACGGTTGAAAAGCACATCGAAAAGAAGTTGAAGGGCAAGATCGGCGAAGCCGCTGCTGCTCCTTCTGCCGATGCGCCCGCTGTTGCGCCGCAATCCGATAAGGATGTGTTGCAGGCAACGCGCGATTCCGTTCGCGCGATCATGATGATCCGCGCGTTCCGCATGCGTGGGCATCTGCATGCCAAGCTCGATCCGCTGGGCATCGCCTCGAAGATCGAGGATTACAACGAGCTCTCGCCCGAGAATTACGGCTTCACCGAAGCCGATTATGATCGTCCGATCTTTATCGACAACGTGCTGGGGCTGGAATACGCCACCATCCGGCAGATGCTCGAAATTCTCGAGCGGACCTATTGCTCGACCATCGGGGTCGAGTTCATGCATATCTCGAACCCCGAGGAAAAGGCCTGGATCCAGGAACGGATCGAAGGCGAGCACAAGGGTGTCGAGTTCACGCCCAACGGCAAGAAGGCGATCCTGCAGAAGCTGGTCGAGGCCGAGGGCTTCGAGCAGTTCATCGACGTCAAGTACAAGGGCACCAAGCGTTTCGGTCTCGATGGCGGCGAAGCGCTGATCCCGGCGCTGGAGCAGATCATCAAGCGCGGCGGTCAGCTCGGCTTGAAGGAAGTCGTGCTCGGCATGGCCCATCGCGGTCGCTTGAACGTGTTGACCAATGTCATGGCGAAGCCGCATCGCGCCGTTTTCCACGAATTCAAGGGCGGCTCCTATGCCCCTGATGATGTGGAAGGCTCGGGCGACGTGAAGTACCATCTGGGTGCCTCATCCGACCGCGAATTCGACGGTAACAAGGTTCACCTGTCGCTGACCGCCAACCCGTCGCATCTGGAAATCGTCAATCCGGTGGTGATGGGCAAGGCTCGCGCCAAGCAGGACATCCTGTTCGGCCGCACCCGTGAAGAGGGCGTTCCGCCGGAAGAGCGTTCCAAGGTCCTGCCGCTGCTGCTGCATGGTGATGCGGCGTTTGCCGGCCAAGGCGTTGTGGCTGAAATCCTCGGCCTGTCCGGTCTGCGCGGCCACCGCGTTGGCGGCACGGTGCATTTCATCATCAACAACCAGATCGGCTTCACCACCAATCCGCGCTTCTCGCGCTCTTCGCCTTATCCGTCGGATACGGCCAAGATGATCGAGGCGCCGATCTTCCATGTGAATGGCGACGATCCGGAAGCGGTGACCTACGCCACCAAGATCGCGATCGAATATCGCATGAAGTTCCACAAGCCGGTGGTTGTGGACATGTTCTGTTATCGTCGCTTTGGCCACAACGAGGGCGACGAGCCGGCGTTCACGCAGCCGCAGATGTACAAGACCATCCGCGGTCATCGCACGGTTGTTCAGCTTTACGGCGACAAGCTGGTTGAAGAAGGCCTGATGACGGCTGAAGAGCTCGACCAGATGAAGGCCGATTGGCGCGCCCATCTCGAAGTCGAATTCGAAAGCGGCCAGCAATACAAGCCGAACAAGGCCGACTGGCTGGATGGCGCTTGGAGTGGTTTCCGCTCGGCCGACAATCAGGACGAGCAGCGACGCGGCAAGACCGCCGTTCCGGTCAAGACCCTGAAGGACATCGGCAAGAAGCTGACCGAAGTCCCGAAGGACTTCGAGGCGCACAAGACGATCGGCCGTTTCCTCGAAAATCGCCGCAAGATGATCGATACGGGCGAAGGGATTGACTGGTCGACGGCCGAAGCGCTTGCTTTCGGTTCAATCGTGCTGGACGGCAACCCGATCCGTTTGTCGGGTCAGGATTCCGAGCGCGGCACCTTCTCGCAGCGCCATTCGGTGCTCTACGACCAGCGCGACGAAACCCGCTACGTACCGCTGAACAATCTCGGTGCGGCTCAGGCCAATTACGAAGTCATCAATTCGATGCTTTCGGAAGAAGCCGTGCTCGGCTTCGAATATGGCTACAGCCTTGCCGAGCCGCGTGCGCTGACCTTGTGGGAAGCCCAGTTCGGCGACTTCGCCAATGGCGCGCAGGTCGTGTTCGACCAATTCATCTCGTCTGGTGAGCGCAAGTGGCTGCGCATGTCGGGCCTCGTCTGCCTTCTGCCGCATGGCTATGAAGGCCAGGGTCCGGAGCATTCGTCGGCCCGTCTCGAACGCTACCTTCAGCTTTGCGCCGAAGACAATATGCAGGTCGCGTATTGCTCGACGCCGGCAAACTACTTCCACATTCTGCGCCGGCAGCTGAAGCGCGACTTCCGCAAGCCGCTGATCCTGATGACGCCGAAGTCGCTGCTGCGCCACAAGCGCGCCGTGTCGACGCTCGCCGATCTGTCGGGCGAAAGCTCGTTCCACCGTCTGCTTTGGGACGATGCGAGCGGCCAGCTGCAGAAGGATTCCAAGATCCGTCGCGTCGTGCTTTGCTCGGGCAAGGTCTATTACGACCTCCTGGAAGAGCGCGAAAAGCGCGGCATCGACGACATCTATCTTCTGCGCGTCGAACAGCTTTATCCGTTCCCGGCCAAGGCGCTGATCAACGAGCTGTCGCGCTTCCGCAATGCGGAGATGGTGTGGTGCCAGGAAGAGCCCAAGAATATGGGCGCCTGGTCCTTCATCGACCCATATCTGGAATGGGTGCTGGCCCATATCGACGCCAAGCATCAGCGCGTGCGGTATACCGGCCGTCCGGCCGCCGCATCGCCGGCAACCGGTCTGATGTCGAAACATCTCGCACAGTTGCAAGCCTTCCTGGAGGACGCGCTCGGCGAATAAGCGGGCGCATCTTTCGATCCGATAATTAAGCTCCACAGGACACCGGTTTAAAACAATGGCTAACGAAATCCGCGTTCCGACGCTTGGCGAATCCGTTACCGAAGCCACGATCGGCAAGTGGTTCAAGAAGGTCGGCGATACGGTCGCGGCCGATGAAGCGCTGGTTGAACTGGAAACCGACAAGGTAACGATCGAAGTGCCCGCGCCCGCCGCCGGTACGCTGTCGGAAATCACCGCCGCCGAAGGTGAAACCGTCGGTGTTGGCGCGCTGCTCGGCCAGATCGGCGCTGCCGGTGCTGGTGCAGGCTCCGCGAAGCCGGCCGCCGCCGCTTCGGCTCCAGGCGGTGCCAAGCAGGCGGAAAATACGGCCGATTACGGCGGCCAGAAGTCGGAAGCGATTGCCTCGGCTTCGGGTGCGGGAAGCGCCTCCACAACAAAGGAAGCTGCGGAAAAGACCGCAGCGGTGACGGGCGAAGGAGAGATCACGCCGCGTGGCACGCAGCCGGCTCCGGCTGCCGCCAAGATGCTGTCCGAAAACAACCTGTCGGCCGATCAGGTCCAGGGTTCGGGCAAGCGCGGCCAGGTTTTGAAGGGTGACGTGATCGACGCCGTCGCCAAGGGCCCGCAGTCATCGGGCGCTTCGCAGGCTGCCGCGCCTGCTGCGCGTCCGTCGGGCAATGAAGACGCGCGCGAAGAGCGGGTCAAAATGACCCGCCTGCGCCAGACCATCGCCAAGCGTTTGAAGGACGCCCAGAACGCTGCCGCCATGCTCACCACCTTCAACGAGGTGGATATGAGCGCGGTGATGGCACTGCGCACCAAGTACAAGGACGTGTTCGAGAAGAAGCACGGCGTGAAGCTCGGCTTCATGGGCTTCTTCACCAAGGCTGTGACCCATGCCTTGAAGGAGATCCCGGCAGTCAACGCTGAGATCGACGGCACCGATCTCGTCTACAAGAATTATGCGCATGTCGGCATGGCCGTCGGCACCGACAAGGGCTTGGTTGTTCCGGTTATCCGCGACGCCGACCAGATGTCGATTGCCGAGATCGAGAAGGAACTCGGTCGTCTTGCCAAGGCAGCGCGCGACGGCCAGCTTTCGGTTGCTGACATGCAAGGCGGCACCTTCACCATCACCAATGGCGGTGTCTACGGTTCGCTGATGTCCACGCCGATCCTGAATGCGCCGCAGTCGGGCATTCTCGGCATGCACAAGATCCAGGAGCGCCCGATGGTCGTCGGCGGCCAGATCGTCATCCGCCCGATGATGTATCTCGCTTTGTCCTATGATCACCGCATCGTCGACGGCAAGGAAGCCGTGACCTTCCTGGTGCGCGTGAAGGACAGCCTGGAAGATCCGGAACGTCTGGTTCTCGATCTCTAAGACAAGGAGAGCCGCCTTGCTCAAGGGCGTTATCAACGCAGCAAGCGGCTCCCGTGGCACCTCGCGTGCTGCGCTTTCCGCCCTGATCGGCGGAGCCGCGCTTGTTGCGGCTCTGCTGGGTGCCTCAGGCGTCGGCGCGCAGGATCAAACGCCGCCGGATTATCGCGACGATCGCTCCACGGCCGAGTCCGTCGTCCAGAGCCTCTACAACGCCATCGAGCGGCAGGAATATCTGCGGGCCTGGAGCTATTTCCGCGAGGAACCCAGCCGGCCGAGCTATCAGGCTTTTGTCGCGGGATATGAGACCACCGCGCATGTGCGGCTTCGGTTGGGCAAGGGCACGAGCGAGGGCGCTGCCGGTTCGATCTATACGACCCTGCCTGCCGTAGTCGAGGCGACTGACAAGAGTGGCGGCAAGGCGGTGTTCGCCGGCTGCTATCTTCTGCGCCTCGTTCAGCCGGCCATGCAGGACACACCGCCCTTTATCCCGCTGGGGATCGTGAAGGGCGAGTTGAAGCCGACAAAGGCATCCTTCGCGGAAGCCGAAGGGTCGTGCGACGGCATCGAGCCCGGTGCGGCCAAATAAAGGAGCGGGATCATGGACACGAGCTTACCCACTGAACTGCTGGTGCTCGGCTGGAGCGTCGTGCTTCTGCTGGTTTATATCTTCGCGCACAGCCAGTCGGCCACGCGCGACAATGGGCTTGGCTACAATGCCAGCGCGCGCGACGAGCAGAAGCCGGTCTCGAAGCTGACTGGCCGTTTGGAACGCGCCAAGTGGAATTTCCTGGAAACTTACCCGGCCTTCGTGGCGCTGGCACTCGGCCTCGTGATTTCGGGTCAGGCGAGCCAGTGGGGCGAGATCGGCGCGATCCTCTGGTTCGTTGCCCGCATCATCTATCTGCCGCTTTATGCCTTCGGCATCCCTTACGTCCGCTCCCTTGTTTGGGCGGTGTCGCTGATCGGCATTCTCATCATGCTTGGCAGCTTTTTGGGCTAACGCCCTTTTTCATTCAAACCAGTTTATACGCAGGAACAGGACTCATGGCGGCTTTTGATGTTGTGGTAATCGGAACCGGTCCGGCGGGCTATGTTTGCGCGATCAAGGCCTCACAGCTCGGCTTGAACACGGCGGTGATCGAGAAGAACCCAAGCTTCGGCGGCACCTGCATCAATATCGGCTGCATTCCCTCCAAGGCGCTGCTGCATGCCTCCGAGATGTTTGCTGCCGTTGGCCACGACTTCGCCAAGCTCGGCATCAAGGTGCCGGCGCCCGAGCTCGATCTGCCGGCCATGCTGCAGCACAAGACCGAAACGGTCGCTTCCAACGTCAAGGGCCTCGAGTTCCTGATGAAGAAGAACAAGATCACCGTGTTCCGCGGCACCGGCAAGGTGCAGGGCGCCGGCAAGGTGCAGGTCACGGCGGAAGACGGTGCGACGCAGGATGTCGAAGCCAAGAACATCGTCATTGCCACCGGTTCCGAAGTCGCCGGCATTCCGGGCGTCGACGTGGCCTTCGACGAGCAGATCATCGTGTCGTCCACCGGCGCACTGTCCTTCGAGAAGGTGCCGGAAACGCTGGTCGTGGTCGGCGGCGGCGTCATCGGTCTGGAGCTGGGCTCGGTGTGGTCGCGGCTCGGCGCCAAGGTCACCGTGGTGGAATATCTCGACAACCTGCTTGGCGGCATGGATGGCGAGGTCGCAAAGCAGTTCCAGCGCGTGCTGGCGAAGCAGGGCATGGAGTTCAAGCTCGGCGCGCGGGTGACTGCGGTTGAAAAGGGTGGTGCCGGCGCGCGCGTGACCTTCTCGCCGGTCAAGGGTGGGGATGCTGAAGTCATCGAAGCCGAGCGCGTGCTGGTCGCTACCGGCCGCAAGCCGTTCCACGACAAGCTCGGCCTGACGGAAGCCGGTGTCGCCTTGGATGAGCGCGGCCGGGTGGCCGTCGACAATCATTACAAGACCAACATCGACGGTATCTACGCCATCGGCGACGTCATTGCCGGGCCGATGCTGGCGCACAAAGGTGAAGACGAGGGCGTCGCGGTTGCCGAGATCCTCGCCGGCCAGCACGGCCATGTGAACTACGACGTCATCCCGAGCGTGGTTTACACCAACCCGGAAGTAGCGTCCGTCGGCAAGACCGAGGAAGAGCTGAAGAAGGCGGGCGTCGAATACAAGGCGGGCAAGTTCCCGTTCTCGGCTAACGGCCGTGCCCGCGCCATGTTGCAGACCGAAGGCTTCGTGAAGGTTCTGGCGGACGCCAAGACCGACCGCGTGCTCGGCGTTCATATCCTCGGTTTCGGTGCCGGCGAGATGATCCACGAAGCAGCCGTGCTGATGGAGTTCGGCGGTTCGTCGGAAGACCTGGCGCGGACCTGCCATGCGCATCCGACGATGTCGGAAGCCGTGAAGGAAGCCGCGCTCGGCACCTTCTTCAAGACGATCCATTCTTGATGTTGGCCTGATCTGGGCCTGATACGGACCTCAGGCGCTTCTAAGCCCTTCGTGCAGATTGACTCTGCGCGAAGGAAGCGTAGAAGCAGCCTCGTTCCGGAGAACACCATGCGCAGCCTGACCACGGCTTTTCCTGCTTTCGCCTCCGCCGCCTTTGCGGCAGCCTGCGATTGCGCGCGCATTGCGCCTTCGAAAACTACGGCCAAAACGACCACGACCGCGAAAACGGTCTGATCCCTCTGGCCTGCTCACCCTCTCCCGGGTTCGGCCTGGGGGGAGCAGCCGAGGCGGGACCCGCATGATGGCCAGCGGGTTTTTTCCAAGGCGCGACAGCGGAGAGGAAGAGGAGAAGTTCCATGGGTTACAAGGTTGCGATCGTCGGTGCCACGGGCAATGTGGGCCGCGAAATGCTCAATATTCTGGAAGAACGCGGCTTCCCCATCAGCGAAGTCGTCGCGCTGGCGTCCCGCCGCAGCCAGGGCACCGATGTGTCCTTCGGTGACCGCACGCTGAAGGTGCAGGCGCTCGAGCGCTATGATTTTGCAGACACCGATATTTGCCTGATGTCGGCCGGCGGCAGCGTTTCCAAGGAATGGTCGCCCAAGATCGGCAAGCAGGGTTGCGTCGTGATCGATAATTCCTCGGCCTTTCGCTATGATCCGGACGTGCCGCTGATCGTGCCGGAAGTGAATGCCGATGCAGTTGCTGGCTTCGCCAAGAAGAACATCATCGCCAATCCGAATTGTTCGACGGCACAGATGCTGGTGGCGCTGAAGCCGCTGCATGATCATGCCACGATCAAGCGGGTCGTGGTGTCGACCTACCAGTCCGTTTCGGGCGCCGGCAAAGAAGGCATGGACGAGCTGTTCACGCAGACCCGCGCCGTGTTCGTCGCCGATCCGGTGGAGGCCAAGAAGTTCACCAAGCGCATCGCCTTCAACGTCATTCCCCATATCGACGTCTTCATGGAAGACGGCACGACCAAGGAAGAATGGAAGATGGTCGCCGAAACCAAGAAGATGCTCGATCCGAAGATCAAGGTGACCGCGACCTGCGTGCGCGTGCCGGTCTTCATCGGCCATTCCGAAGCGATCAACCTCGAATTCGAGAAGCCGATCTCGGCCGACGAAGCGCGCGAGATCCTGCGCGAGGCACCAGGCTGCCTCGTGATCGATAAGCATGAAGATGGCGGCTACATCACGCCGCTAGAATCGGCCGGCGAAGACGCCACCTATATCAGCCGCATCCGCGAAGACTCGACGCTCGACAACGGATTGAACATCTGGGTCGTGTCCGACAATCTGCGCAAGGGCGCCGCCCTGAACGCCGTGCAGATCGCCGAGCTGCTCGTTGAACGTGACCTGATCAAGCCGCGCCAGAAAGCGGCCTGACGGAGAAATTGCGGTGAGCCTGATCCACAATGAACGCTGGAAGCTCACCGCGACTTACTTGAACGGCGTTGCGATTGCGACCTTTGCAGTCGGGGTCTTGGCGCCAGCGATAACCTTCTTCGTCAATGGCAGCACCAACGGCTGGCGGCTGACTTTGATCTCATTGCCTTGCACGATCACGAGCATAGGCCTACATTGGTTGGCAAGAACCCTATTAGGAAGGCTCATGCCATGAGCGAACCCGACTTCTTCTGGGCGATGATGATTACGCCCGCGAGCGGACTTTTCATCGGCCTCGTCATCTTCATGTACGCAAAATATGAAGATCGGATCTGGAAGGGCAAGCAGCCGCCCTTTTGACCTTCTCCGAAGCACAAAAAAAGCGGGCCATGAGCCCGCTTTTTTATTGCCGATAAGGTGAAGCGCTTAGGAAGCGGCTTCTTCTTCGGCTGGTGCGTTGGCGGCTTCGGCCGCAGCTGCTTCGTCAGCGGCCTTCTTGGCGGCTGCGGCTTCTTCAGCCTGCTTGGCGGCGGCGAGACGCTCCTGGGCCTTCTTGCCGGGCAGACCCTTGGTCGGGTTGTTGCGGGTGTCGCGCTTGGCGAGGCCAGCCTGGTCGAGGAAGCGAACGACGCGATCGGTCGGCTGCGCGCCTTCCGACAGCCAATGCTGCAGGCGCTCTTCGTTGAGCTTCACGCGCTCGCCATCCTTGGGGAGCATCGGGTTCCAGGCGCCAACCTGCTCGATGAAGCGGCCGTCGCGGGGCGAACGGGCGTCGGCAACGACGATGTGGTAGTAAGGGCGCTTCTTGGAGCCAGCGCGGGCGAGACGGATCTTGAGGGACATTTTGTTACTCCTGGTGGTCTTGTTCTGTGTTGATGAAGGTCGGTCAGTCGTTTGAACGCTGAACCGAACCGGGATTAGCCAATTCGGGATTAGCTTGGGCGGAAGCCGCCGCCTCGTGATGGCGGATCACTTCCTTGACGATGAAGTTCAAGAACTTCTCCGCGAAATCCGGATTGAACTTCGCATCCTTCGCCAAGTCCCGCAGGCGAGCGATCTGTTCGCGCTCGCGGGTGGGATCGGCGGCAGGGAGTTTATGCTCGGCCTTGAGCAGTCCGACGCGCTCGGTTGCGCGGAACCGCTCGGCGAGCAGATAGATGATCGACGCGTCGAAGTTGTCGATCGACGTGCGCAGATCGCGCAGCAGCTCGCGGGCGCGGGCTACGTCATCACTTTCGGAAGCAATCTCGGCGCTCATCGATCCGGCCTTATTTCTTCTTCGGCAAACCGGGCAGGCCGGGCATGCGCATGCCGCCGCCGGGCAGACCGGGAAGTCCGCCACCTGGCAGGCCGGGCATACCTCCGAGGCCGCCCATCTTGCCGCCCGCGCCGAAGCCGGCCGCTTCGGCCTGCTTCT
>NZ_DAMBUH010000067.1:0-19197 GCF_032053605.1 Tianweitania sp. | reverse complement strand
GATGGAACCAGTCGTGGGCCTCGACATCGCCGTCGTCCAGACCCGCACCGTTCCGGCCGTCACCAAGGTCGGCTACGGTGCTACGCATGTGACGACTTGCGTTACCCGGCTTGCGACCATCGCCGCAGGCTATGCCGATGGCCTGCCGCGCTGCCTCAGCGATAGGGGCGCCGTCTATTTCAACGGCATTCGTCTGCCGATCGTCGGCCGCGTGTCGATGGACAGCATGACGGTCGACATCTCGGCCCTGCCGGAAGGCACGCTGAAGCTTGGCAGCATGGTCGAGATGATCGGGCCGCACCAGACGCTGGAAGAAGTCGCGCGCGACGCCGGAACCATCGCCTATGAAATTCTGACCGGCCTCGGTCACCGCTACCATCGTCAATATCGATAAGAGCGCAAAGCTCGATCAGGGGAATACCATGAAAGTCATTGTTCTCGGGGCCGGAATCGTTGGCGTCACTTCTGCCTACCAGTTAGCCAAGGCTGGCCACGAGGTGACCGTTATAGACCGGCAGAAGGGCCCGGCGCTGGAGACCAGCTTCGCCAATGCCGGCGAGGTCTCCTTCGGATACTGCTCGCCCTGGGCGGCACCGGGCATTCCGGCCAAGGCGCTGAAATGGATCTTCATGCAGCATGCACCATTGATCCTGCGCCCCAAACTCGACATGGCGATGATCTCCTGGATGGTGAGGATGCTGTCCAACTGTACCTCGGAGCGCTACGCGATCAACAAAAGCCGCATGTTGCGGTTGGCCGACTATAGCCGCGTCGCGCTTGCCGATGTCCGCGCCGAGACCGGCATCGCCTATGACGAGCGCATGCAGGGTACGCTGCAGCTTTTTCGCACCCAGGCGCAGCTCGATGCCTCCTACAAGGACGTCAAGGCGCTTGCAGCGGACGGCATCCCCTACGAAGTTCTCGACCGCGATGACTGCGTGCGGGTTGAGCCGGCGCTCGCTCATGTCCGTGACAAGGTTGTCGGGGGGCTGCTGACGCCGAAGGACGAAACGGGCGACTGTTTCAAGTTCGCCAATGCATTGGAAAAGCAGGCCGAGACGCTTGGCGTCCGCTTTTCCTACGGCACGACGATCAAGGGTCTCGATGTCGAGGCTGGCGGTATGCGCGGCGTGGTGACGGAACAGGGCGCCAGGATCGCCGCCGATGCCGTCGTCGTGGCGCTCGGCAGCTATTCGCCTAAAATGGTCCAGCCGCTCGGCGTCAAGCTGCCGGTTTATCCGGTGAAGGGCTACTCGCTGACGATCCCGATCACGGACGCCTCGCGCGCACCTGAATCGACCGTCATGGACGAGACTTACAAGATTGCCATCACCCGTCTCGGCGACCGCATTCGCGTCGGCGGCATGGCGGAGATTTCCGGCTATACAAATGATCTCGGCCAGGCCCGCCGCAGCACGCTGGAGCACTCGGTGACGGAACTCTTCCCCGGCGGTGACGTCTCGAAGGCCTCCTTCTGGTCGGGGCTGCGCCCGATGACGCCGGACGGTACCCCCGTCATCGGGCCGACCAGGATCGCCGGCCTCTACCTCAACACCGGCCATGGCACGCTTGGCTGGACGATGAGCACGGGTTCTGCCCGCGTGATCAGCGATCTCGTCAGCGGCCGCAAACCCGAGATCGACGCTACCGACCTCGCCGTCTCGCGCTATGCATAGGCAGATGCCGGCCGGAAACCTTGGATCGATGCAGGACCTGGCCCAGGAAGGCCTTGCTGTGCTCGTGTGACGGTTGGTGAAGAACCGTTCGGGAGGCGCATCCTCGACGATCTGCCCCTTGTCGTACACAAACCGTTCTCAGCAAGACCTCATCACTGGATTGTTTCCTTATGCTAACAAGCTGATGAAATATCGGTAGCTATCTTAATCGCGGACGCAGCGTCGCCGCCGCCTGCTTCAGCGGTCCGAGAAAGCGGCCAGCCATCTCGCTTGCGGCGATCTGCGCTGCCGGCGCGCCGATATTGATCGCCGCGACCACATGGCCGCGGTCGTCGTGCAGGGGAACGGCCAGCGAGCATAGACCTAGCTCGAGTTCCTGGTCGATGACCGCATAGCCCTGGTCCCGCACCAGCGCCAGTTCGGCCATCAGACCCTCGATCTCGGTTCTCGTATGCGGGGTCAGCGCCCGCAGCTCGGATCGCTCGAGCCGTGCCCGCGCATCGGCCTCCGGAAGCGCGGAGAGCAGCACCCGCCCCATTGAGGCGCAATAGGCCGGCAGGCGGCTGCCAGGTGTGAGGTTGATCGACATGACCCTCTGTTGCGACGCGCGCGCCACATAGACGATCTCGGTGTCATCGAGCACGCTGGCCGAAGCGCTCTGGTGAATGGTCTCCGCTAGCCGATCAAGCACGGGCTGGACGATCAGAGGCAGCGGCGTTGCTAAAAGATAGGCGTGGCCAAGCCGCAGGATGCGGGGCGTCAGCGTGAAGAACTTTCCGTCGTAGTCGGCATAACCCAGCTCTGCGAGCGTCAGCAGGCAGCGCCGCGCCGTCGCCCGGTCGAGCCCCGTCGTATTGGCGGCATCGGCAATCGCTAGCCGGCGCGTCGTGTCACCGAAGGCCTCGATTACCTTCAGGCCCTTGGCGAGACCGCCAACGAAATCCGTTCCCTTCACAATGCCTATCTCCTATGTGCGATAATTGAACAAATATCATATATCGCACAAAAACATTGCCGGCTAGTGGCTATGGGCCTACGACGCGATCGCAGAGATTTGGCCGTGAGGAGGAGTGTTCGTGGACAAGAGGATCGCAAGCCTGGCCGAAGCAGTGGCCGGCATCGGCGACGGCGCAACCGTGATGATCGGCGGTTTTGGCGGCTCCGGTGCGCCGATCGAACTCATCCATGCCCTTATCGACAAGGGGCCTAAGGGCCTGACCGTCATCAACAACAATGCCGGCAATGGTCGCATCGGCATCGCTGCCATGATCGACGCCGGCATGGTGAAGAAGATGATCTGCTCCTTCCCGAAGTCTTCGGATCCGCGTGCCTTCACCGACCGCTATCTTGCCTGCCGGATCGAGCTGGAGCTTGTTCCGCAAGGCACGCTTGCCGAGCGCATCCGCGCCGGCGGCGCTGGCATTCCAGCCTTTTACACGCCGACCGCCTATGGCACCGAGCTCGCCGAAGGCAAGCCGATCGGCGAATTCGACGGCCGCTGCTACGTGCAGGAGCGCTGGTTGAAGGCCGATTTCGCGCTGATCAAGGCGCATCTCGGCGATATCAACGGCAACCTCACCTACAACAAGGCGGCGCGTAATTTTAACCCGCTGATGTGCATGGCCGCGGCGAAGACCATCGTGCAGGTGACAAGGCTCGTGCCGGTCGGCGACATCGATCCCGAACATATCGTCACGCCGGGCATCTTTGTCGATCACGTTGTCGAGGTGGCGAATGCCCGCCAGGAAGAAGAGATGATCCGCGCCGGAGAGATTTACGCATGAGCACCGAGACGAAGAATCTCAACGACGACGTGAAGCTCTCCAATGTCCAGATCGCTTGGCGCGCGGCGCAGGACATCGTCGATGGCGCCTATGTCAATCTCGGCATCGGCTTTCCCGAAATGGTCGCCCGCTACCAGCCGCCTGGCCGGCAAGCGATATTCCACACCGAAAACGGCATTCTCGATTTCGGTGAGGCGCCGAAGCCGGGCCAAGAGGACTGGGATCTGATCAATGCCGGCAAGCGTGCCGTCACCCTGAAGCCGGGTTCGGCCTTCTTCCACCATGCCGACAGTTTTGCGATGGTGCGCGGCGGCCATCTCGACGTCGCCATCCTCGGCGCGCTGCAGGTTGCGGAAAACGGTGACCTTGCCAACTGGCGCGTCGGCTCGAACGGCGTACCGGCCGTCGGCGGCGCGATGGATCTGGTCCACGGCGCAAAGCAGGTCTTCGTCATCACCGAACACGTCACCAAGAACGGCGATCCAAAGCTGGTGGAAAAATGCACCTTCCCGCTCACCGGCGTCGGCTGCATCACGCGGGTCTATACCAGCCACGCCGTCATCGACATCAGGGACGGCCGCTTCGTGCTGCGCGAGAAGCTGCCGGCGATCAGCCTAGACGACCTGCAATCGATCACTGGCGCCAAGCTGCATGTCGAGGGCGAGGTCGCCGATCTCGTCGTCCCGGAACTGTGAGACCCTGACAATGGCCGAAGCCTATATCTGCGATTACATCCGCACCCCGATCGGCCGCTTCGGCGGTTCGCTATCCTCCGTCCGTGCTGACGATCTCGGCGCCGTGCCGCTGAAGGCACTCATCGCGCGCAATGCCGGCATCGACTGGGACGCGATCGACGACGTCGTCTTTGGCTGCGCCAACCAGGCGGGCGAGGACAACCGCAACGTCGCCCGCATGTCTCTCCTGCTTGCCGGGCTTCCGGTATCGGTTTCCGGCACCACGATCAACCGGCTCTGCGGCTCCGGCATGGATGCGCTGATCACCGCTGCCCGCGCCATCAAGTCCGGTGAGGCCGAGCTGATCATTGCTGGTGGGGTGGAAAGCATGAGCCGCGCGCCTTTTGTCATGCCCAAGGCCGAGACCGCCTTTTCGCGCAACGCCGAGATCTACGACACCACGATCGGCTGGCGTTTCGTCAATCCGCTGATGAAGAAGCAGTACGGCGTCGATTCCATGCCGGAGACCGGCGAGAACGTTGCCGCGGACTACAAGGTCTCGCGCGAAGATCAGGACGCATTCGCCGTGCGCAGCCAGAAGAAGGCGGCTGCGGCGCAGGAAAACGGACGTCTTGCGCAGGAGATCACCCCGGTCATCATCCCGCAGCGCAAGGGCGATCCGGTCGTTGTTGGGAGGGACGAGCATCCGCGCGCGACAACGATCGAAATGCTCGCCAAGCTAGGCACGCCTTTTAAGAAGGAGGGCGGCACCGTGACCGCCGGTAATGCGTCAGGCGTCAATGACGGCGCAGCCGCGCTGATCGTCGCTTCGGAAGCGGCGGTAAAGAAATATGGCCTTACGCCGATCGCCCGCATCTTTGGCGGAGCGGCCGCCGGCGTTCCGCCGCGCGTCATGGGTATCGGCCCGGCTCCGGCAACGCAGAAACTCTGCGCTCGCCTCGGCTTGTCGCCCAAGGATTTCGACGTCGTCGAACTCAACGAAGCTTTTGCCTCCCAGGGCATCGCAGTGCTCCGCGAACTCGGCCTCGCCGAGAATGCGGAGCACATCAATCCGAATGGCGGCGCAATCGCGCTCGGCCATCCGCTTGGCATGTCCGGTGCCCGAATTGCTGGCACGGCGGCGCTGGAATTGTCTTTGCGCAAGGGCCGCTATGCTCTGGCAACCATGTGCATCGGCGTCGGCCAAGGCATCGCGGTCGCGCTGGAGCGGGTCTAAATCATTGGCACCTTAACTGCCTGTAACCCGGAGCTTCGTCGAAAAGGTCGAAGTGGGTAGCTGCCGTCATGTCACCGCCCTCGCCTCTTTGACGGCGTGCCTCGGCCAGCCGGCGGTCCTGACCATTCAACACGCGCGAGCGCGTCGATCAGTGTGGAACGCGCGATGGTGAATGTACGGCAGACCGCTGACTTGCTGGCACTAGCCTCCAGAGCTGCAATGATGTGGTCGATCTTACTTGATCGGGAGCCAAAGGCAAGCTCCACAGCAACTGCGACGGGAAAGGCCGACCGATCATCCTGCTCCTGTCGGAAGGCCAGATAAGCGACCACAAGGGCGCCCGTAACCTGATCGACGCCTTGTCGCCAGCCTCTCATTTCATCGCTGATGGTGGCTTAAACAGTGCTTGGTTCCACAAAGTATCGGAAGCCAGATGCATCGAGCCGTGCATCCCGTCGAGCTGAAAGGAAGCGGGAGCTTCTTAGTTGTCGTATATGAAAGCAGACCGTCCGTTAATAGCCATCATCTGCTTCTGCGCTGTTAGAGAAGCTCGCGATGACCAAAGCTCTTTTGTCATCGATGATCGCACTGTTTGTGGCCCACTCCCTTAGGCTGCAGGCTTCGCCCTCATCAATGCACAGTCCAGCTATCTACCGAGAAGGAGGCAACTCGTCACAGCGAAGCCCCTATCAGCAGTCTACGCGCATTGCGTTTGATAAAGCAGCAATGCAAGCACGGTGTTATAAGGCAGTTTAAGCATCAGCAGTCCCGCGTCGCCAGTACGAGACGGCGAGTTGTTCATGCTTTGACAGCCCATGATCGCGCCAATGTTGACGGATTGCCTGTATAGACTCGAAGTCGGCACCAGCCCAACAGAAGCGCGATCCCTTGGTCGGTATGGCAACTGCGCGGGTCGCGGCTGTGAGGGTTTCACCGCTACGTCGATGCAGCCATTGCAGAACGACGCGATCGGGATGGCGAAGAGGTAAGTGGTCGTGTTCGTCTGTGACTTCGATCAGGGCGTAACCGCGAGTGGTCGCAGGAAGCTCTTCCATGATGCGAGCGATAGCGGGAAGAGCCGTTTCGTCACCAGCGAGAAGCACCCAGTCGGTCGCTTTCGCGCTTCGCCCGCCGGGTCCGGCCATGCCGAGACGATCACCCGGAACTGCGCGGGCAGCCCACCCGCTGCCGGGGCCTGCATCGTCATGCAGCACGAAGTCTATGTCGAGCTCGCCGGAAGCGGGATCGATGCGGCGGATCGTATATTTTCGAATATCGAGACGTCCGGCGGAAGCCCCGGTGAGTGGCAGTCCATTAGGTCCACGCACAGGCCATTCCGGCTCGGTGCCGGCTTGCGGAAAGTACAGCCGGACATGCAGGTTTTCACTTGTCGCGAAACGGAAAAGATTGTCGCCGGCCAAAGTCACGCGGCGCATGTGCGGCGTGATGTCGGTGACTAAAATTACACGCAGTTCGCGGAAGTCGGCGAAGAGTTGCCGCTCCGGCATCCCATCCCAGCGGATGGAGGGAACCTCCGGATTGGCGAATTCCAAGACGTGGGCAGCAAGGAAGGCGGTGACATCCTCAAGATGCGCTTGGCTTGTTGCTCGGGCTTCAAGAGCTAGTTTTGTCCCGTCTGCGCGCAGTACAGCCTTGGCGCCACGGAGTTCGGCATGGAATGCGCCGTTTGTTTTGATGACCTCGATGTCGTGCTCGGCCAAATGAGAGCGCATGGCTTCCATCACGGTCATAGGGTTTGTGAGGTGAACAGTGGCATGGGTCGTATGCACGTTGGTATCCTGAACCGGAGCTGCGAGGATCATTGATCCAACCAGAGCGTGCCTGTCATCGGCACGGTTAGGAAATCGCGATTGATTTGGTCGAGCGTTGCTTGCGGATCGAGATCAGGGAAGCGGTCAGGGTGGAAGAGCTTCGCCAGCCGCTCAATCATGACGATATGAATAGGTGTGTCGTTGAACATCTGCCACAACGCTTGTGCACGCCCTTCGCGTATCGTCGTCAGCTGCGCAAGAGGTCCCTCGCGAAGAAGGCCTTCGAACGATGCACGGGCATCGGCTTCCGGGATGCCCGGCCCAAGTACCAATCCGCCCCGAGCTGCCTGGTAGGCGCCGCCCGTCGCGATATAGATTTGCGGATCGTCCACAAGCAGCTGTTCGACACTGACGTCGCCATACAAACCTGGGATGTAGTCGAGTGCCAAGTTTCGACCGCCCGCCAGTTCGATCATGTCATTGAAGATACCATGACCGGGTGAGGCGCAGCAGGGCGTGCCTCCGGCATGGACATGCATGAAGACGGATGGTCGTTCGAATGGCGCGACGGCGAGGCCATCCGCAATTGCCTTCATATGTCGATCATAAAAGGCGATGAAGGCCTCCGCTTTCTCGCTTGTGCCGAGCACCTGACCCAACATCCGAAGGCTGGGTCGGGAATTCTTCAAGGGCTGCGAGAAGAAGTCGAGAACGAGCACTGGTATACCTAGCCGTTCGAGCATCTCGATCGAGCGCGCTGAATCGAGAGCTTCTGCATCGTACAGGCTGAGGATCACCAGGTCGGGTTCGAGCGCTACGACGGTTTCGACATCGAGGCCAGAGCCTGCCGGGCCACCGACGACGGGTAAGTCAGCCAGTCTTGGGAACTTCGAGGCCCATGCCTCGAAGGTTGCCACGTCGCGGCGAAAGTCATCACGCCAGCCAACAAGGAGAGAGGCTGGGTCGTAATGAATGAGACCGAGCACCGGCAGGTGACGACCAGCGCCCAGGATGATGCGTTTGGCAGGCGCGTCGAGCGACACCTGGCGGCCCATAATATCGGTAACCGTGACTGGCTCGGCGCGTGCCATACCGGTCGAAAAGACAGCCAAAAGCAAGCTTAGCGCAAAGGCAGCGATCAGCCGCGCGAATTGGGCTGCCCGGTGAAGGGCGACGCAATCGATCTGGCGATGGTGGATCAATGTCACCATTCGTATTTCAGGCTGGCGGTAAAAGTGCGTGCCGCGCCGTAATTACAGCTGCCGCCGGTGGCATTTAGACAATGCGACACATACTTCTCGTCAAACAGGTTGGTGACGCCGACTTTCAGCCTCGTGCCTTCATAAGTCTCGTTCAAGGCACCGAAATCGAACTCCGCACCAATATCAACAAGCGCACGATCAGGGATCTTCAACTGTGCCAGACGGTTCGTGTCGGCATTGTAGGACGAGGTGGCGCGAACGCCGGCCATTAGCGACAGACCGTCCACATAGCTCGGCTGATAGCTCACCCAAACCGATCCCTGATGTTCAGGAAGCCGCTCCAGCGCGCGACCAACCTGGCGCGGATTGTTTGATTCAAGCACTTCCGAATCCGAGAAGGCATATGA
Source organism: Tianweitania sp. (assembly GCF_032053605.1). Classification (NCBI taxonomy): domain Bacteria; kingdom Pseudomonadati; phylum Pseudomonadota; class Alphaproteobacteria; order Hyphomicrobiales; family Phyllobacteriaceae; genus Tianweitania; species Tianweitania sp. The sequence goes on along the minus strand of NZ_DAMBUH010000067.1, from coordinate 10,445 downwards.
CCCAAGAACCGCAAGCGATGGGGTGATCTCGTATTTGCCTTCAAGCTCGATCCCACGCACGCGCTGCTTGCCGGTCTGAACCGAAAAAAGCGTGTTGATAGGATCATTGGTCAGGCCGTTCTCGATGCGCATGTCGAAGAGCGACACACCGATCATCCCGCGTCCACCGGTCGGTTCATACTTTATGCCAACCTCGAACTGGCGTGCAGTGAGGGCCTCGAAAGGTTGGCCGAGACGGTCCGTCCCGAGCTGCGGCAAGAAAGAGGTCGAGACGCTCGCATATGGCGCTATGCCGTTATCGAAGAGATATGTGATGCCTGCGCGACCTGTAAGCGCCTCGTCGCGTGTCGTGACACTGCTGCCGTTCAGGCGGTTGTCGCTGTCGATATCCGACACGTCGTAACGCAGGCCAAACGTGCCGACCCAACGATCATAGCGGATCTGATCCTGCGCATAGACGCCGACCTGATTCTGCACTTGCAATCCGGAGCGAGTGAAGGAGGCACGTGGGAAGTCGAAGCCGTAGACCGGGTTGAGATAGTCGATCGGCGGCACAGCAACGCCTGGGCCCGTATTGCCGAAATTGGTGCTGGAGCGGGTGCGCACATAGTCGAGGCCCATCAGCGCTGTATGATCAAGCGCGCCTGTCTCGAAACGCGCTTCCGCCTGGCTATCAACCGCGAAGTTGCTGAGATCGTCCTCAGCAATGGCGGTAACGCGGCTTAGGGTCGTGCCGGGACCATTGTAGGCAAATGCCGGATTGACCAGAACGAGGTCCATGTTCTGCTTAGCAGCCGAGTAGCGCAGGTTCTGCCGAACCGTCCATGTCTCGTTGAAAGCATGCTCGAATTCATAACCGAGCGAATAGAAATCGCGGTTGAACTCACCCCAGTTCGGATCTCCCAGGAATACGTCGCGCGGGATCTGGCCAGCCGGGTTTGGTAGCAAGGTGCCAGTGGCGGGGTAGAAGCGAGGGCTGAAGATCGGCACATCATGCTGGTAGTAGCCGTAGAGTGTCAGCGAAGTCGCGTCGGTCGGCGCCCAGGTGATGCTTGGCGCCAGCATGACCTGGCGGTCGCGCTCATGGTCGATCTGGGTATGAAGGTTCTTGGCTTGTCCTGCGAACCGATAGAGCCAGGTGCCGTCCTCGGTGATCTTGCCAGTCATGTCGACGGAGCCCTGCACGCCTCCGAAGCCATTAGTCCCGACTGACGCCTCGCGATGCGTCTCAGCCTGGGGCCGCTTGCTGACCTGGTTGATCAAACCGCCGGGGACAGCGCGACCATACATGACGGACGCTGGTCCCTTGATGACCTCTATTCGCTCAAGCGAATAGGGATTGATCGTCGGCACGGCGTAGTTGTTCGGATCGCCCGGAAGGTTGAGGCCGTCCAGCCACATCGTGCCATAGGTGCTGAAACCGCGGATGTAGAGCCAGTCATAGCGGATGTCGTGGCCGTTTGGATCGGACAGAACGCCGGGCGTATAACGTAGCGCCTGCGAAACGCTTTCTGCGCCCTGAGCATCGATCTCCTTGCGCGACACGACGCTGACGGCTTGTGGCGTTTCGAGCAGCGGCGTATCGATCTTGGAGGCTGATGCACTTCGCTTCGCCACCAGACCGTTGACTGGACCCTTGCCGCTGGCCTCGCCTTCACCGGTGACGACGACCTGATCGAGTGTGACGGGCGTTTGCGCGAGGGCCGTGCTGCAAGACAGCGCCGTCAGCAGACCTGCTGTGGCGCCAACGACAGCCGATGTGCGCGACATGCTTCTCATACCACTTCCCCGTCCAAAAGTTGACTTTTTTATTCATATTTGTGGTAGGGGAGAGGCTCGGCAGGTACAACAGTGATGATGTTTGCGGGGCTGCCAAAGATGTTTGCGAAACGCGCAACCGCGTTGACGGCGGGCGCGGACGTCCCAAAGGCATAGCGCCAAATCGGGCATGAAATGGTACATACAGCAACGAGTATCATGCGCGTTTCGGACCTCACTCAGCGTCCGGGCGTGACCTTCGAAAGCCAGGAGGATCGTCTATCGATGGACACGCCGCTATTTCGCGGCGAGTTCTGGCATCGCGAGCTCCGGCGTGGCCTTCATCTGCATGCCAGCGACGTGTTCGAGGAAGCCGGTTTCACCGCCAACTCGTCACAGAATGCAGGTGTTTCTTGCGTTTTCTTCCTGTCCGGCGATGTTAACGTTGCGATCGGTGACCGGAACTTTCATTTCCAAGGAGCTGAAAGCAGGAACCAGGGATTGATCATCTCCAGTGCGCGGCTCGAGAGCTTCTGCCGGCGCTCTCGCGGTCATCAACAGATCCGCCATCTCGTCGTATCGGCATCGCCGGAATGGCTGGACCGCGACGGACTTTCAGCGCTCGACGATCACCGGCCGGCGGAAGCGCTGCTGCGCGACCATCTTGCAAGCCAGAGCTGGCAGTTGACCCGGCGTCTGGCAAGCCTCGTCTCTCGTATCATGAAGCCTGCAGCGGGGCTGTCTGCACTACACGAACTCATGGTGGAAAGCGCAGCGGTCGAAATCGTCGCAGAGGCTTTGGCGGCCTCTACGCATCAAGAACCAATGCCAAGGTCGAGCATGTTAAGTGCGACAGAGACCATACGGTTACGGCAGGCGGAACAGTTTATCGAAGCGCGGCAGGGGCAAAAATTGCATGTCGAGGACATTGCTCAACAATCAGGCGTCAGCGTGAGCGGATTGCAGCGCCTGTTCCAGGCGAAATACGGCACCAGCGTTCTCGATCATATCCGTCAGGTCCGGCTGGATGATGCGAAGCGCATGCTGGAAGGCGGCGACACAGGTATCCAGCAGGTCGCTGCCTTGGCAGGCTATTCGAGCGCGGCGAATTTTGCGACGGCGTTCAAGCGTCGCTTTGGACGTTCGCCAAGTGAAATCGCTGCAGAATGACGAGCAGGAGTTCACCATGACACCCTCGATCCCGATGCGTGCTGGCGAGCGTTATCGCCGCCGCATCTTCAGGAAGTCGATGTTCGTTCTCGGCGCACTTCTCATCCTTCTTGTGTCGGTATGCGTCGATGTGGGCGTCGGGCCCGGCTCCTACTCGCCGGTCGAGGTACTGACAGCACTTGTCTCACCGAACTCTGTTGCGCCCAGGCTGTCGATCATCGTCTGGGACGTTCGTTTGCCTGTGGCGCTGATGGCGGTTCTAATTGGCGCAATGCTTGGAATGGCCGGCGCACAGATGCAGACTATTCTGCATAATCCGCTCGCCGATCCGTTCACGCTCGGCATTTCATCGGCGGCAAGTTTCGGGGCGGCACTCGCAATCGCGCTGGGTATCGGCCTTTGGCCAGGTTCCGGTGGATTTCTCATCACTGCCAACGCCTTCATCTTCGCGCTGGCGACTTCGCTCGTGTTGTTTATTTTCACACGCATGCGCGGGGTGACCGTCGAGACCTTCGTTCTCGTAGGGATCGCGTTGTTCTTTACCTTCAACGCCCTGCTGGCCTTCATCCAATACCGGTCTTCGGAAGCGCAACTCCAGCAAATCGTGTTCTGGATGATGGGGAGCCTTGGGCGGGCCTCCTGGACCAAGATCGGCGTTTGCGCTGCGTTTCTTGCCCTGATCATTCCATTGTCCCTCATGCGCAGCTCCATGATGACGGTGCTGGCTATGGGTGACGATCGAGCGGCCACAATGGGTGTGCCGGTTTCTCGGCTGCGACTTGAGATGCTCGCCTCGATATCGCTGCTGGCGGCAACGGCAACGGCATTCGTCGGCACTATCGGCTTTATCGGCCTTGTTGGTCCTCATCTGGCGCGAATGCTTGTGGGCGAAGATCAGCGTTACTTCCTGCCCGTTTCTGCCGCTGCCGGTGCCATCATCCTTTCACTCGCCTCGACGCTTGCAAAGGCTCTTACACCTGGTGTGATCTACCCAATCGGCATCATCACCGCGCTGGTCGGCGTGCCGTTTTTCCTCAGCCTCGTCCTGTCACTCCGTAAGGAGACATGGAGATGAGCCTTGAGGTCACAGGTTTGTGCTTCGGCTACCATGCGATGCCGCTGTTTTCATCGCTGACCGCCTCGCCGTTCAAACGGGGCGAAGTGACAGCGCTGATCGGGCGAAACGGTGTGGGCAAGTCGACCCTGTTTCAACTGCTGAGCGGTTTGCTGCCACCGAAAGAAGGGACGATCACGCTCGATGGCGTGAACCTCGCCGAACTTTCGCAGCGTCGCCGAGCAGAGCGCATTTTCCTGCTGACGCAGCACACCGCAACCCGTGCCGCACTCTGCGTCTTCGATGTCATCATGCTTGCCAGACGCGGTTGGCGAAGCGGCAGGGTGACTTCCGACGATATAGCGAAGGTAGAATCCGTGCTGGATTCGCTGGGGATCGAGCATCTTGCGGATCGGCTCGTACCGGAACTCAGCGGCGGACAGCAGCAACTGGTTGCAATCAGCCAAGCGCTTGTGCGCGATCCTGACGTTCTGTTGCTTGATGAGCCGACAAGCGCCCTCGACCTACGCCGCCAGTTAGAAGTCATGCATCTTGTTCAGGACGTGACGCGTCAGCGTAATATTGTGACGATCGCGGCACTTCATGATCTCAACTTGGCCAGTCGCTTCGCCGACCGGTTTTTGTTAATTCAAGATGGCGCCGTAAAAGCTGATGGATCGCCGGAAGCGGTGCTCGAACTGGGACAGACAGCTAGTGCTTACGGGGTTGGCTTGACGATCGAACGCGGAAGTCGCGGGCAACTCTTAGTTCATCCGTATCTGGAACGATAACGTGCTTCAGCCCAAAAGCCACGGACAGCGATAGGTAAGGCCAGAGCTCTTAGCCTAACCTTTGAACGCTTTGTTTTCCACAAGCCTGAGGATTTAGAACAAGCGTGTCTGAACCTGTGCTCTCGATCCCAATATGGTAGCCACGTATCCAGCCGCGTCACCCACATCTACGGACGGACGATCGTTTCGACACGTCACAACAGGCAGAGCTCTTTGGTCAAGAATAGGCAGCTTTTGCCGATCAACTGCCAAGAAGCAGACAGTCCGCTCGTGGCCAGTAGCGGAATGTCTGCTTTCCACTTCTCAAACCCGGAAGCGGACTGTCCGCTTCCGGCCAAAGCCGGATACCGGGGCGCAGGCACCGGTCGCATGTGAATTGATCTCATAACGCGGATGTCTAGCAGATATCAGGCTATAGACGCAGGAAGCGCCGCGCGCTGGCGACTACGATATATGACGTCGTCACGTACGAGATCTACTCTTGCGAAGAAGGCGACATACTAAACTTTGTCCAGTACCGGTTCTTTCGGGTTGGAGGTTGAGCTTGTTTTTAGCGCTGACAGCAGGTCATGAACAGCTGCGCGAAGTGGTTCATTACGGCGGTAAAAAGCCATTAGACCAAGCGTAGGTGCATCCACCAGCGGACGACTAGCCAGATCCGGCGACCGGAGCCTCGAAACCGTCAACTCATCAATGATGCCCACCCCTCCACACATTTCGACTAGATGACATACAGTCGAAGTGAACGGCACGATGCAGCTTGGATCATATGGAAGGTTCTGAGCTTCAAAGGCCTCCCGAATAGCTACACCCATCGGCGAAAAACCAGGGTTGTAACAAACAAGTGGAAGGTTCGTTAGTTCAGCAAGACAAATGCTCCGCTTGGCTTCCAATGGGCTACGACGTTTGAAGACTGCGTGCAGGGAAACTCGCAACACTTCTTCCGTGTGGAACTCAGCCTTCGGTGGAACGGCCATCTGAAAGCCTACATCCGCCCATCCGCTTCGAACATCGATTTCTGGTTCTGTAACACGGAGATGCAGACGCTTTTGCCAATTGGAGTAACCTGCCTTCTGCAGCAGCTTGGCAAGATACCCCTCCACAACAGCTGGTGTAGCCGAAATGGCAATTGGCCGCGTCGCGTTGACGGAAAGCTCGCTCAATCTCCCACGTATCTTCGTATGCGTTGCATATATTGGAGCTGCCTCAGCAAACAGCTGCTGTGCTTCGGCAGTCGGTTCTAGTCGATTGCCGAACCGATGGAATAATGAGAAGCCGATGCGGGCTTCCAGGCGCTTCAGGTGTCCGCTGACACTAGGCTGAGACATGCGCAAAACCCGCGCGGTCTCGATCGTCGTACCAACGCGCATCAACGTACCGAACAGTTCAAGCTCTCGAAGGTTCATTATCAGCCTGCTGATTGGTCATGGCATCGTTATTATTACAGGCCTGCAGAAAGTCATGCTAGCCTTGCGGTGTCAAAGCAATTTGCACTGCTCAAAAAGTGTCACAAAGACCAACGCCATTCGAGGGGAATGCGATGAGAGTGAAGATAAAAGCCGTCTTGCTGGCTGCCAGCCTAACTGTTTCCAGCCTAGCCTTGTCCGCCGCCGGTGAGGCAAAAGCGCTACGCGTTGCCATGGGCGCGGACGCCGTGTCCTTTGATCCGATCGCGACGAGCGATAACGGCTCCATCTGGACGCAGCTCCTGATCTACGACACCCTAATCCGGCCGGATAAAGCTGGTACTGGGCTGGAGCCGGGTCTAGCCGAAGCTTGGACCGTTTCCGAAGACGGGCTGACCCTGACCTTCAAGCTCCGTGACGCGAAGTTTTCCGACGGCACACCCGTGACGCCGCAGGATGTCGAGTTCTCGCTGCGTCGCGCTGCTTCCGAGAAGTCGGACTGGGGCCGCTTCTTTCGGCCGATTACCGGCTATGAGATCCGCGGCGCCAACGAGATCGTCATGACGCTGGAAAAGCCGTTCACTCCAGCTTTCAACAACCTTGCGCTGTTCTCGGCGGCAATCCTGCCTAAGGCGAAGGTCGAAGCGGAGGGCGATGCCTTCTTCGAGCATCCGGTTGGCTCCGGACCCTTTGTTTTGAAGGAATGGTCACGCGGGTCGAGGATCGTGCTCGCTGCCAACCCGAACTATTGGCAGGCCGGCAAACCTGCCGTGGAAGGCGCGGAACTCGACATCGTGGCCGAAGGATCGGCCCGCGTCATCAAGCTCGAGGCGGGCGAGTCCGATCTGATCCTCGATCCACCGCTGAACCAGCTGAAGGCGCTCGACGCGAAAGATGGCATCAGCGTCGGCCAGGTCGTGCCCTATCGCAGCGACTTCGTGATGCTCAACACCACCAAGCCGCCCTTCGACCAGGAGAAGGTTCGGCAAGCCCTGAACTACGCCATCGACAAGCAGGCGCTGATCAAGGGCGTTCTTTACGATGCGGGCAAGGTTGCGGCGAGCGCCATGCCGGTGATGGCCTATGCCGATCCGGCGCTCGAGCCATACCCTTACGACCCGGCGAAGGCGAAGTCGATGCTGGCCGAGGCTGGTGTCACCGGGCTCAGCACCACGATGCTCGTCAATTCGAGCAACGCCGCGCATCGGAATACCGCTGTCGCACTTCAGGCCATGCTGGGCGCAGTTGGCGTCAAGATCGACATCCAGATGATCGAAGGCGGCACGATGTGGGAAACCACAAAGGCCGGCAATTATGAAATGGCGTTGAGCTATGCCACGTCTGACACGATCGATCCCGACCAGCTGATCGGCTTCCTCGCCGTTAATCCTGAGCGAGCGAACGCCTACCACACGCAGTGGAAGAACGAGCGGTTGAACGCGCTTTATGCCGAGGAGCGTTCAACCATCAATGGTGAAAAGCGCGGCCAGCAGTTCCAAGAGATAGTCCGCCTCTTCCAAACGGGCGCACCGGATATCTTCCTCTACCATCCGGCATCTGCCTGGGCGGTACGTGACGAGGTCAAGGGTTTCGAGATCCTGCCGACTTCGAACTTCCGCCTCGAGGACGTCACCTTCGCCGATTGATCCCGTTCTCGAACCAGTCCCGTCCTGGCGGTAGGGGCTGGTTTGAGGCGACCTTACCAACATGACCGGCGCAGCCATGTTTCAATCCATCCTTCAGCGTTCTCTGATGCTGGTGCCGGTGCTGTTCGGGATCACCATCCTCAGCTTCCTGCTCCTGCAGGTCATGCCGGGCGATCCCGTCGAGCACGCCATGGGCACGCGGGCGACCGCCGAAGACCTTGCGGCCATGCGCACGATGTGGGGGCTCGACCTGCCGCTGTGGCAGCAATATCTGATCTTCCTGCGCGACTGCGTTACAGGCAGCTTCGGCTATTCGCTGTTCTACAAGCTGCCCGTTTCGCGCCTGGTGCTCGAACGCCTGCCGGTTACCCTGGCGCTGACACTTTACTCCACCGTCATCGGCATCGCCATCGCGCTGCCTTTCGCGACACTCGCTGCCTTGCGCCGCGGACGTCTCGCGGATGTGCTGATCCGGCAGTTGTTCGTGCTGCTCCTCGCCATGCCGCCGTTCTGGCTCTGCTTCGTGCTGATCCTGGAATTCTCGTTGCGACTAGACCTGTTTCCGACCGGTGGAGTCGGAACGGGCTTTCTGGAGAACCTACACCGACTGTTTTTGCCTGCACTCGTTGTGGGCCTCTCGACGGCTGCCCTTATTCAGCAGAGCCTACGGGCAACGCTGATTGATACTATGAAGTCGGACTATGTCGACACAGCCCGCGCCAAGGGGCTCAGCGCCTCGCAGGTGTTTCGTCGCCACATCCTGCGCAACAGCCTCATCTCGACCATTTCGGTGATCGGCGTGCGGGTCAGCTGGATCATTGGTGGCACCGTGGTGGTGGAGAAGATCTTTGCCGTGCCGGGTCTTGGCAGCCTGCTCATCGACGCCATCCAGTCTCGAGACTTTCCCGTTATCCGGGGCCTGACCGTGTGCTTCGCGGTGTTGGTCGTGCTGGTCAATCTCCTGACCGACATCGCCTATTCCCTGGCTGATCCGAGAGCGAGGATGAATTGAGCCCCTCGGTCCGCCGTTTCATCACTAGTCCTGCAGGACTTGTCGGCCTTGCCATGCTGCTCGTGCTACTGGTGGCCGTCGTCGTGACGCCGATGGTGTCGCCCTACGATCCCTATGCGCTCGACTTCGGCAACGCTCTGCAGCCGCCTGACGCCTTGCACTGGTTCGGCACCGACAATTTCGGTCGGGACATCTTCACGCGCGTGATCGCCGGTGCCGTTTATGATCTGCGTCTTGCCATCACCTGCGTCTTCGGGCCGATGATCCTCGGCACCCTGATTGGGCTTTGCGCAGGATACTTCGGCGGCTGGGTGGATGCCGCCCTCATGCGCCTCACCGATATAGTCTGGGCGTTCCCCTTCTATGTTCTCGTTCTGACCATCGTCGGCGTGCTCGGCCCGAGCGAAGGCAATCTCTACATCGCCTTCTTCATGGTGAACTGGATTGGCTATGCCCGCATCGTGCGGGGCGAAACGCTGGTGATCGCCCGGCTCGAATACGTCCAGGCGCTTCAGATCCTGCGCTTCCGCCCCTTGCGTACCATGCTTCGGCACATCCTGCCGAACGCGGTAACGCCGGCCATCGTTTACTCCATGTCGGACCTCGTGCTGACGGTCCAGGCCGTCGCGGCGCTCTCCTTTTTCGGCCTCGGCGTCCAGCCACCGGCCCCCGAATGGGGGCTCCTGATCGTGGAAAGCATCGACTACATGCGCGATGCGCCCTGGATGACGATCTTCCCGGGCCTGGCCATTGCCTGGGTGGGCATTGCGTTTGCGCTGGTCGGCGAAGGCCTTGCCACCGTCTTGAAACCAAAGGGCTGATCATGGCGCTTTTGTCGGTCCGCAATCTCGTTACCGAATTCAGAGGCCCGGCTGGAACCGCGCGCGCCGTGGACGGCGTCGACTTCGACATACAAGCCGGCGAGATCTTCGGCATCGTAGGCGAAAGCGGCTGCGGCAAGTCCGCGACCTGCCGTTCGATCGTGCGCCTTTTCGGCGGCGCCGATGCGCGGGTCGCCGGTGGAACCGTGTTGCTGGACGGAAGCGGCGACCTTGCTTCCATGCCCGAGAAAGCGCTTGGCCGGATCCGCGGCCGTGATGTCGCCTTCATCTTCCAGGACCCGCTGACGGCGCTCAATCCCACCATGCGCGTCGGACGTCAGATCGCCGAAGTGATCGAACGCCACCGCAAGGTCTCGCGGCGCGAGGCCCGCGCCATGGCGCTTCAGCTTCTGCGCGACGTTCATGTCACGTCGCCCGAGCGGCGGCTCGATGCATGGCCACACGAGCTTTCCGGCGGATTGCGGCAGCGCATCGTCATTGCCATGGCCCTGGCGCTACGGCCACGGCTGATCATCGCCGACGAGCCGACAACGGCGCTCGATGTCACCGTGCAGGACCAGATCCTGCGCCTGCTGCTGGAGCGTCGCGACGCTTCGGGAACGGCGATCATCCTGGTAACCCATGATCTCGGCGTCGTGTCGGAGGTCTGCGACCGGGTGGCCGTGATGTATGGCGGGCGCTTTGTCGAAACGGGCACGACCGCGGAAGTGCTCGACCACCCGCGCCATCCCTATACCCGCGCCCTTCTTGCCGCCCTGCCCTCGCT
>NZ_DAMBUH010000066.1:260-19475 GCF_032053605.1 Tianweitania sp. | reverse complement strand
ATCGACATCCGGCACGACTTCCGGGCGATAGTTCGGGTTATTCTGATTGGCGGTCGCGTCGGCGCGAATACGCGCACGGCGCTGTTCGGGCGATTCCGGCCAAGCGGTGTTGTCGGCGGAAGCGACGCTTTCCTGCGGCGGTGGCAGGTTCTTGGAGGACGGGCGCACGAGATCAGGACGCGGCTTGTAGTCGATCCGTTCCTTTTTCTCACCCATGCCCAGCGCGAACATGCCCGACACATCCTCGACGAGCTGCTCGTTGGCCGTCTTGTCCGTGCCGTAAGTGGGCGAGGACATGCAGCCTGCAGCCAAAGCGCTGGCGAAAAGAACCGGCGCTACAATCGCAGCACGTCTTGCCGAGAAGCCTGTCATATCGTCGCTTCGCCCTTCATCACCATCCAGCCAGAACCACCTCGACGAGACGGTTCTCCCGACCAAGTGCCGGATGCGGCTCCCCAGCCGCATGAACGCCCTGCATCGCGGTGGAATTCGGCGACAACAAGGCATGGTTGCCATAAAGGAAAGCGGAACGGAGAGCAACGCGCCCGCGACGCTCCCCTTCCCCCGTTTCCACAACCCGTGAGCCAAACCTCAGATCCGGCCGAGCGCCTTCAACTCGCGCAAGGCCGCCGCATCGCGCGCCGATACATCGGGATAATCGGCATCGGTGCCGACATCATCCGTGTAGCGCCAGGAGCGCGCGCATTTCGTGCCGGACGCCAAGGCCGGAACCACCGCGACGCCGGCCACATCGTCCAGCGTGAACGCGCCGGCCGGTGCCGCTTCGCTCGACAGGGTCAAGCCCGAGGTGATGGCGATCTCGGCGAGGTCCACATCCGATACCGCCGACGACAGATCGGCATCCGTGACGTGGACGATCGGAGCGGCTTCCAGCGAAGAGCCGATCGCCTTCTTGGCACGCTCGATTTCGAGCGCTGCCGTGACGACCTTGCGGACCTGACGGACCTTGCGCCACTTGGCGGCAAGTGCATCGTCGCGCCATTCGGCGGGGAGATCCGGGAACTGTTCGAGATGCACCGAGATGGCATCCGGGTTGCGGTCACGCCAGGCTTCTTCCGTGGTGAAGGGCAGCATGGGCGCCAACCATTTCACGGCGCAGTTGAAGAGATGGCGCACGACAACAAGCGAGGCCTTGCGGCGGGTGCTCGACGGCGCGTCGCAATAGAGGGCATCCTTGCGGATGTCGAAATAGAAGGCCGACAGCTCCACCACCATGAAGTCGATCAGCGCGCGAGTGATCCGCTTGAACTCGAACTCGTCATAGCCCTTGCGGACCAGCTCATCGAGTTCCGACAAGCGGTGCAGCATGAGCCGCTCCAGTTCCGGCATGTCGGCTAATTCGACGTCTTCGCCTTCGTCATGGGCGAGCGTGCCCAGCATCCAGCGGATGGTGTTGCGCAGCTTGCGGTAAGCGTCGATGTTGGTTTGCAGCACGTTCTTGCCGAGCCGCTGGTCTTCCCAATAGTCGGTGGTCATGACCCACAGGCGCAGGATATCGGCGCCGGACTGCTTCATGACATCCTGCGGAACGACTGTGTTGCCGAGCGACTTCGACATCTTGCGGCCGTCCTCGTCCATGGTGAAGCCATGGGTGACAACGGCGCTGTATGGCGCGCGACCCCGGGTGGCGCAGCTTTCCAGCAGCGAGGAATGGAACCAGCCGCGATGCTGGTCCGAGCCCTCGAGATAGACATCGGCCGGCCATTTTAGGTCGGGACGGTCTTCCAGCGTGAAAGTGTGCGTCGAGCCAGAGTCGAACCAGACATCCAGGATGTCGCGGACCATCGTCCACGGCTCATTGGCGCGGGAGCCGAGGAAGCGCTCGCGGGCACCTTCCGCGAACCAGGCATCGGCGCCCTCTGCCTCGAAGGCTTCGAGGATGCGGGCATTGACGCCTTCATCCTTCAGCACATTGCCATCCTCGTCGGCGAAAACGCAGATCGGCACGCCCCAGGCGCGCTGGCGCGACAGAACCCAGTCGGGACGATCGGCGATCATGGCGCGCAAACGCGTCTGGCCCTGTTCGGGGACGAAACGGGTGGCGTCGATGGCGGCGAGTGCGCGGGAACGGAGGGTGTCGGGCGTACCAGCAAGATTCCCCTCCCCCTTGAGGGCAGGGGTTAGGGGTGCGGGTAATGAAGCGCCGAGCGTGTCATGCCCCCCACCCGAACCTTCGGTTCGACCTCCCCTCAAGGGGGAGGTTGAAGACGTGAGACCGTAGCCGTTCAGTTCCTTGTCCATATGGACGAACCATTGCGGCGTGTTGCGGAAGATCACCGGCTTCTTAGAGCGCCAGGAATGCGGATAGGAGTGCTTGAGACGGCCGCGCGCAAACAGCGCGTTGGCAGCGATCAGGGCCTCGATGACGACCTTGTTGGCGTCGCCCTTCTTGCCGTTGTCATCGATGACGCGCGCGGGACCGCCCTCGCGATCCGGCCCGAAGCCAGGCGCGTCCTTGGTGAAGTAGCCGGCGTCATCGACGGTGAAGGGGATGGTGGTGTCGATGCCACGGGCGCGCAGCGATGGGGCTGCATCCATCCAGGCGTCAAAATCCTCGCGGCCGTGGCTGGGCGCGGTGTGCACAAAGCCGGTGCCAGCGTCGTCGGTGACGTGGTCGCCGAGAAGAAGCGGGACGGTAAAGGAGTAAGGCTCGACGCTTCCGCCCTCCTCCCCCTTGAGGGGAGGGGTAAGGGGTGGGGTTCGACCTCCCCTCAAGGGGGAGGTTGAAGACAAGCCTTTCAGCGGATGTGCAAGTTCAATCGCAGTCAGTTCCGAGGCTGGAACATCGCGGATGAAAGTCAGTGCAAGCTTTGCCTTGGTCGCGGCATCTTCGGCCAGCTTTTTGGCGAAGATCAGCTTCTCGCCAGTACGGGGGCCGAAATCGTTCTCGACGGATGCGACTTCATACAGGCCGTATTCAACGCGGTCGGAATAGGCGACCGCGCGGTTGCCGGGAATCGTCCACGGCGTCGTCGTCCAGATAACCACGCTCGCGCCGTCGAGATCGGTCCCCTCGCCCACGCCGGTGGCAGCCAACGCATTCGCCGATGCGCTGTTGGCGACGGATCGCACTGGGAACTTCACCCAGATCGTGTCCGACTCGTAGTCGTGATACTCGACCTCGGCTTCCGCCAGCGCCGTGCGCTCCACCACTGACCACATCACCGGCTTTGAACCGCGGTAAAGCTGGTCGGACATCGCGAACTTCAGCAGCTCGCCGGCGATGCGCGCTTCGGCGTGGAAGTTCATGGTGGTGTAGGGGTTCTTGAAGTCGCCGATCACACCCAGGCGCTGGAACTCGGCACCCTGCACCCCGATCCATCCGGCGGCAAATTCGCGGCACTCCTTGCGGAACTCGTTGATATCGACCTGATCCTTGTCGAGACCTTTGGCGCGATACTGTTCCTCGATCTTCCACTCGATCGGCAGGCCGTGGCAGTCCCAGCCTGGAACGTAGTTGGAGTCAAAACCGCGCATCTGGAAGGAGCGCGTGATGACGTCCTTCAGGATCTTGTTGAGCGCATGGCCGATATGGATGTTGCCGTTGGCATAGGGCGGGCCGTCATGCAGGACATATTTTGGCCGGCCGGCGCCACTTTCGCGGAGCTTGGCGTAGAGGTCCATTTCCTGCCAGCGCGCCACGATCTGCGGCTCCTTGTCCGGCAGGCCGGCGCGCATCGGGAAATCCGTCTGCGGCAGATAAAGGGTCTTGGAGTAATCGAGGGTTTCAGGCGTGTCGGACATAAGAAGAAGGCCATCTGAAGGGCGGGCACTGAAAGGCCGGCGTCGAAGGATCAGGCTAACAGAAAGAGCGCGAACGAGGCCGCGCAGATATCCCGGAGCTTCCGGTGGCCTCAGGCCGCCCGGAAGGCCGGGCCAATAATTCGTATCGCAGGAGCGATCAGGGGCAGATGCGCTGGCATGAGCGCGTTCTTAGCCAAGGCTGCGGCCGGAATAAAGCGGGAAGTTTGAGCAGATGCAGCGGCATCGCCCGGCTAGCGCGATCGGAACCAATCCACCAGCGATGGATTGAGCGGCTTTACCGGGGATGTTGCTTATGCCGACCACCTTCACGCCGAACACAACGCGCTCTGGTCTCGACCCACGCACGCGCTTGTCCGTGGCTGAGCTGCGTCACCGCTGGGGCTGGTTTGTGGCTCTGGGCGTTGCGCTGATCCTGCTGGGCACCATGGCCTTCTTGAACACGCTGGTCGCGACCGTCGCGTCCGTTTATACGGTTGGCTTGCTCATGCTGATTGCCGCTGCGATCCAGATCGCACAGGCGTTTTCGGTGAAAAGCTGGTCGAGCTTCTTCTGGTGGGTGCTGGGCGGAGTGCTCTATGCGCTGGCCGGCTTTGCGGCGCTGATCAATCCGCTCATGGCCTCGGCCTTCCTCACCCTGTTCCTCGCGGCCGCCCTTGTTGCGAGCGGGGTGGCGCGGATCGGCGTCGGCTTTCAGTCGCGACCAGCCCACAACTGGGGCTGGATGGTGCTTTCCGGCCTGGTCACCCTGCTCGCGGGTCTTGTGATCGCACTCGGCTGGCCCGTGAACAGCCTGTGGGTGCTCGGCATGTTCCTGGCGATCGACCTCGTGTTCCAGGGCTGGGCCACGATTGCTCTCGGGCTCGCCCTGAAACGCGGTGTTCCCTCCGCTTAGAGTGCGAAGTCGAAGCGGTAGGTTGCCGAAACGCCGACCGTGAACTGGTTCTTGTCGCCGCGTTCCTGCACGATGCTGGAATCTTCAGCCGGGCCGGCCAAACGGCGATACTCGCCGAACAGGCTGGTTTCGATCCGGTCGGTGGTCTTCCAGGTCAGCGCGCCGCCGACGCCGTAGGACGCGACGCCCTCATCCGGCGAATAGGGCGACAGGCCGCTGACGGCAGCTTCAGAGAAGTCGACGCCATAATAGGCATCAAAATACTTCTCGTTGCCATAGGTGATGCGCGGGCCACCCGAGATGCGCAGTGCCGGCGTCAGATAGGCGAAGGCGTCGATCGCGCCGTCAGCAACCAGACCTTCATGTGCGCCGATCGCCTGGCGCACTTCGCCGCGGAAGCGGATCCACTCGGTCGGGTAGAACTCGGCGAAGCCACCGACTTCGACGCCGAAATCGACATCGCTCAGGCCCTCGATATCGTCATAATCATCGCTGTCGCGGCCGAACACCAGCTTGCCGGTCGGACCAGCGCGGAAGTTGCCGGTGTCGATGATGGCAATCGAAATGTTGTCGTTGCGCGAGGTGAAGCGCTGCTCGGTGCCCTTGCGGCCAAAGGAAACCAGCGGCTGCGCAAAGAAGCGATAGTCCTTCGAACCCTCGAATTCCGGAATGGCCAGAGCGGCCGCGCCGATGGTCAGGCTCCATTCGCCGCCGAAGAAGCTGGTGGAGGTTTCAACCGGGGCTTCCAGCTGATCGGCAGCCTGCGCATAGGCGGTGACCGCCAACAGAATTGCAGCCGTCGAACCCATCAAACCGTAACGCATGACCTACTCCTTGCCGCCTGCCATTGAGGCCTCATGGTCGAGGATTGAGGCGGCTATGGTTTCGATCTGCCTAATCAGGAGCCGAATGACAAGGCGCGATCCAAATCACTCAGCGGAGTGATGCGCGAAAGCAACGCCCTCGCTTCCGCCTCATCCTGCTTCATCTGGATCACCAGAGCGTCAAGATCGTCGAACTTTTCTTCACCGCGCAGGAAGCCGAAAAACGAGACGGAAGAGACTTCGCCGTAGAGATTGCCGCTGAAATCGAACAGGAAGGTTTCGAGCAGCGGCGCACCATCCGCGTCCACCGTCGGGCGGCGGCCGAAGCTGGCAACGCCGTCATGCAGGCTGCCGTCGGGCCGGCGGTAACGCACGGCATAGATACCGAGCGCGAGATCGGTTTCGGGCGGCAGCCGCATATTGGCCGTGGGATAGCCGAGCGTGCGCCCGAGCTTCTTGCCGTGGCCGACCTCCGCTTCAACCGTGAAGCGATAGCCCAGCAGGCCGGCCGCTTGCGCCACATCGCCCGCGCTTAAGAGCGAGCGGATGCGGCTGGAGGAAATCACTTCGGCGTTTTCATCACGGAACGCATCCACCAGCGTGACCCCGAAGCCGAGCCGCTCCCCTTCCGCCATCAGGAAGGCCGGGCCGCCACGGCGCTCCTTGCCAAAATGAAAGTCGACACCGGTGACGACGTGGCGGATGTCCAAGGCATCCCGCAGGATGGAATGAACGAAGTCCTCCGCCGAGGTCGATGCAAAGCCGCGGTTGAACGGCTGCTCGATCACGGCATCGAAGCCGAGCGCGTCTAGAAGGCGGGCGCGAAGCGGCGCAGGCGTCAGCCGGAAGACCGGACTGTCGGGGCGAAAAACGGAGCGCGGATGCGGCTCGAAGGTGAGAACCAGCGCCGGAACGCCGGATTCACGCGCGATCTCCAGGGCGCGCTCGAGCACGCTGCAATGGCCGCGATGCACACCGTCAAAATTGCCGATGGCAACCACGCCGCCGCGCAAATGCGCCGGCAGTTCGGACGGTGAAGCAATGCGGAGGATGGTCATTTCTATCGCAGCATCGGGATGACGCCGACGGGATCGGCGCTGTGCTTGGCAAGGAAGCTGCCGAGCATGGCGACATCCGGCGCATGGGACGGTCCGTATTCGCGGGCGTGGATGCCGGCCGAGACGTAGAGCACATCCACGCCATTATCGACCGCGCCCTTCACATCGGTCAGCATGCCATCGCCGATCGCAAGGCAATCGGACGCGCCGATCTCACGTCCGAGCACCTCGGACGCGGCGGCGAAGGCTGCCTGATAGATCGGACGATGCGGCTTGCCGGCGATCAGCGTGCGGCCGCCAAGCAAGCCGTAATCGCGTGCAAGAGCGCCGGCGCACCACGCCAGCTCATGGCCGCGCTCGACCACAATGTCGGGATTGGCGCAGATCATCGGCAGATCGCGCGACCGCAGACGGCGCAGCTGTTCGGCGTAGTCTTCCGGCGTTTCCGATCGGTCGTCGAACAGGCCGGTGCAGCAGATGCCGGACGCCTCGAATTCTTCAACCAGCTCGACATCGAGCCCTTCGTAGAGGGTCAACTCGCGTTCGGTGCCGATATGGTAGATGCGGCGCGGGCCGTTGCGGATCAGCTCGCGCGTGACATCGCCTGATGTGACGATGCGGTCATAGGCTTCGGCAGGCACGCCAAGCCCGCGGATCTGCGCTTCCACATCGGCATAAGGGCGCGGCGCATTGGTGATGAGCACCACAGCCAGGCCCCGAGCGCGGGCGGCCGTCAGCGCCTCGCTTGCCTCCTTGAAGCTGTCGACGCCGTTGTGCAGCACACCCCACACATCACACAAAATGGCGGCGTAGCCGTCCGAGACCTGATCGAGCGAGGCGATCATCTTCGGCGCTGATGTCATGGACTGTCCTGCAAGCATGGATAAAAGGCGCGCCGTTCGCTTAGCCCAAGGCTGCGCACCTGTCACCCTGTTCGCGTGGCACGAGGCAATCGACCTACCCTTCGCGAGACGCTTAAAAATGAAACGATCGGCCGAACAGCATCTTAGGAGCTGTCGTGCCATGACGCGCCCATGACGCGACAATCCTTTTCCTCCCTGATCAGTGACTTCCTGCAGGACACGCGCGGCAACTACGCGCTGATGACCATCATCGCCGCCGTCCCGCTGTTCGGCGCCGTGGCACTAGCCGTGGACTACAGCGAAATGAGCCGGGAGCGGCAAATGACGCTGAACGCGCTGGACGCGGCCGGTATCGCGACGGCCCAGCGCATTCTCGAAGGCGCTTCGGACACTGACGTGAGGGATTATGCGGGCAAATTCTTCAATGCCAATTTAGGCAACATCAATCCCGACCGGGCGAAGCTGACAGTTATTCTGCCGAAAGAAAACGTCAAAACCGGGACGCTCAAGATGTCGGCTAGCCTGAGCTACGATCCCGTGTTCTTCGGAACGTTCCAATCGCTGATGGGCAAGCAGGCAAGCGCGTTGTCGTTTGCAGCTGCGACTGAGGTCAAGCTGAAGAACACGATCGAAGTGGCGCTGGTGCTCGATAATTCGGGGTCGATGGACTACATCGGCAGCGGCTCCGGAAAGAAGCGCATGGTGGTGCTCAAAGATGCTGCGAAACAGCTGGTTGATACGATGGCAGCTGAAAGCGCAAAGATGAAGCAGGTGGACAAGCCGGTTCAGATTGGACTGGTGCCGTTCTCAGCGTCCGTCAATGTTGGGCCTGCCAATCGCGTCGAAGCATGGATGGATACAACCGGTGTTTCTCCCGTCCATCACGAGAATTTTGACTGGTCGTCGTTCGGCACTTCGAAGACATCCCCCAACCAGTATGTCGAAGACCTCAACGGTATGAAGTGGGCTCGCGGGAAAGATTGGGGAGTTCTCAAAGACAAGGTTCTAACGCGTTTTACGCTCTACGACACCATGCAGCGGATCGCGTCCTCGAAGACCGTTAACAACAAGCCCACCTATACCTACGCTAATCCGATCAGCTGGGAAGGATGCGTGGAAAGCCGCCCGTACCCGTATAACGTGACCGATGCCGTCGCTTCAAAGAGCACCCCGGCAACAATGTTCGTTCCTATGTTCGGCCCTGACGAAGTCGGCAACATTTGGACCGAGCAGCAGAACAGCCGAGGACAATGGTTCGTTGCCACGTTCGGTTCGAACAACAACTGGTGGGATGACAGCTCGCAATCGACAGATAGCGGCACTGCAACACAGCTTAAGCGCCAGAAGAACATGCCGAAGTATTTCGCCATTGCACCCCAGACAGCCTCGATGCCGGAAGCCCATGAAGGCCCCAACGCCAGTTGTACCACCACGGCCATCTTGCCCCTGACAGATATTAGCAATTCTACCGGCGTGACACGGGTTAAATCCGCGATCAACGGAATGATTTCACTCGGTGCGACGAACGTGCCGGAAGGAATGGCTTGGGGCTGGCGGGTTCTTTCCTCTCAGGCACCTTTCATCGGGGGCCGTTCCGAAACCGAACGCGGTAACGATAAAGTCGTCATCGTTCTCACCGACGGTGAAAATACCTACTACACACCGAGTTCACTTAGGAACAATGATAATGCGGGATTGAAATCCACGTATTCTAGCTTGGGTTATGCAGGTCTAGGGTACAACACCACGACAACGCCACGCATATTCATGAACACTTCGGTTTCGAAGTCCACTCACACCAATGACAACTATGCCAAGGCGATGAACCAGCAATTCAGTGCCCTATGCAGCAATGCTAAGGCTGCGGGCGTTGTGGTGATGACGGTCGCCCTTGATTTGAATTTGAAAGATACTGGCGAAAAAGCCCAGATTGAAGCGCTCTCTGCTTGCGCATCCGATTCCCGCTTCCGCAAAGATAGCTCGGGCAAAGCGGCCAAACTGTTTTGGAACTCAACGGGCGCCACCTTGGCTGATGATTTCAAAAGCATTGCGGACGAGCTCTCCAACCTGCGTATTGTCAGCTGATCTCATGCCCCACCATTAACTAAAATTTGAACGAACCTGCGCCAGGCGTGTCATTCGCCTTGCGCATCCGCGTAAGAACACCCAGCTAAGGAGCGCGGCCTTTCGCGGCCGGCGGTGAGTACTTTCCCTAGCCCCGCAGCCATAGCCGACCTTGACACGAAATCTTCCTTCACTTATCTCGGCGTCGCGTTAGCACTCTCCCTCATTGAGTGCTAACCGGTTCATACGAACCTACCGACATCATCCAACCGAGGAAGTATTGGATATGGCCAGCAATTTCCGCCCGCTTCATGACCGCGTGGTCGTTCGTCGGGTCGAGTCCGAGGAAAAGTCCGCCGGCGGGATCATCATCCCGGACACCGCCAAGGAAAAGCCGCAGGAAGGCGAAGTGATCGCCGTTGGTTCCGGCGCGCGCGATGAGAGCGGCAAGGTCGTTGCCCTCGACGTCAAGGCAGGCGACCGCGTCCTGTTCGGCAAGTGGTCCGGCACCGAAGTGAAGCTCAATGGCGAAGACCTTCTGATCATGAAGGAATCCGACATCATGGGCATCATCGGCTGATCAGCCTTTTTCGCTCAATCGCAACCTGACATTCGGGCCCAAGGCCCAGGAGCAAGCACATGGCTGCAAAAGACGTAAAATTCTCCCGTGATGCCCGCGAGCGTATGCTGCGCGGCGTCGATATTCTCGCGAACGCCGTCAAGGTCACGCTCGGTCCCAAAGGCCGCAACGTCGTGATTGACAAGTCGTTCGGCGCCCCGCGCATCACCAAGGACGGCGTCACCGTCGCCAAGGAGATCGAGCTGGAAGACAAGTTCGAGAACATGGGCGCCCAGATGGTGCGCGAAGTGGCCTCGAAGACCAACGACAAGGCTGGTGACGGCACGACCACCGCGACCGTTCTCGCCCAGGCGATCGTTCAGGAAGGCGCCAAGGCTGTTGCCGCCGGCATGAACCCGATGGACCTGAAGCGCGGCATCGACCTCGCTGTTTCGGAAGTCGTGGCTGAACTCGGCAAGGTTGCCAAGAAGATCAACACTTCGGAAGAAGTGGCCCAGGTCGGCACCATCTCGGCTAACGGTGAGAAGGAAATCGGCCAGATGATCGCGGAAGCGATGCAGAAGGTCGGCAACGAGGGTGTCATCACCGTCGAGGAAGCCAAGACCGCAGAGACCGAACTCGAAGTCGTCGAAGGCATGCAGTTCGACCGCGGCTATCTCAGCCCATACTTCGTCACCAACCCGGACAAGATGGTTGCCGAGCTGGAAGACGCTTACATTCTTCTGCACGAGAAGAAGCTCTCCAACCTGCAGGCGATGCTGCCGGTTCTCGAGGCTGTTGTTCAGTCGTCGAAGCCGCTGGTCATCATTTCGGAAGACGTTGAGGGTGAGGCTTTGGCCACGCTCGTCGTCAACAAGCTGCGTGGCGGTTTGAAGATCGCTGCCGTCAAGGCTCCGGGCTTCGGCGATCGCCGCAAGGCCATGCTGGAAGACATCGCGATCCTGACCGGTGGCCAGGTGATTTCCGAAGATCTGGGCATCAAGCTTGAGAATGTTGGCCTCAACATGCTCGGCCGCGCCAAGAAGGTGTCGATCACCAAGGAAAACACCACGATCGTCGACGGCGCCGGTCAGAAGCCGGAGATCCAGGGCCGCGTTGCCCAGATCAAGCAGCAGATCGAAGAAACCACGTCGGACTACGACAAGGAGAAGCTCCAGGAGCGTCTCGCCAAGCTCGCAGGCGGCGTTGCCGTTATCCGCGTCGGCGGTGCGACGGAAGTCGAAGTCAAGGAAAAGAAGGACCGCGTCGACGACGCCCTGAACGCAACCCGCGCTGCGGTTGAAGAAGGCATCGTTCCTGGCGGCGGCACCGCGCTGCTGCGCGCAACGAAGTCGATCACCTCGGAAGGCATCAACTCCGACCAGGCTGCCGGCATCGCCATCGTGCGTCGCGCTCTTCAGGCTCCGGTTCGCCAGATCGCTTCCAACGCCGGTGCTGAAGCATCGATCGTTGCCGGCCGCATCATGGACGACAACACGCCGACCTTCGGCTACAACGCTGCAACCGACGAGTATGGCGATCTGATCCAGCTCGGCATCGTCGATCCGGTCAAGGTCGTTCGTACGGCTCTTCAGGATGCAGCTTCGGTTGCCGGTCTGCTGATCACGACGGAAGCCATGATCGCGGAAGCTCCGAAGAAGGACTCCGGCATGCCTGCAATGCCAGGCGGCGGCGGCATGGGCGGCATGGGCGGTATGGACTTCTAAGCCTGTTCTCGGGCTTGTCCTGGGGATCCAGCCTTACCGACTACCCGAAGGGGCGGCAGCGATGCCGCCCTTTCTTTTTGCCTTGGCATCAGCCCGGATGAATCTCGGAACGTTTTACGAGAGGTTGCGTTTCTATCTCATCGATCCGCAACAAGGAGAGTTATCATGGCTAATAGCGATCAGGCAGCAGGTCTCGGCAAGCAGGTCAAGGGCGCCGTGAAGGACGCCGTCGGTGGCGCCACGAACAACGCCGACCTCCAGGCCGAAGGCAAGTTGGACAAGGCTGAAGGCAAGGTCCAGAAGGGCTACGGCGACGCCAAGAGCGATCTCGCCGACAAGCTGGACAAGTAAGCTTACCTTCATCGACTAAAGAAAGCCGGTCACCTCAGTGGCCGGCTTTTTTCGTTGCTGACGTGCCTGATCTGTCTGCGTTCACAGCTTCTTCTTCACTCAATCGATTTGGACCACAAGCAGCTGATGGCAGCGCGCACCTTGTTGTGCTAGCCACACGCGCGAACAGGAGATCAGACCATGGCCGACATCCGCCGTGAAAGTGATACATTCGGGCCCATCGACGTCCCATCCGACAAGTATTGGGGTGCGCAAACCCAGCGCTCCCTGGAGAACTTCAAGATCGGCGGCGAGCGCATGCCGCTTCCGCTGGTTCATGCACTCGGCATGGTGAAGCGTGCGGCAGCTGAAGTGAACATGGATCTCGGCAAGCTCGACAAGGACATCGGCAGCACCATCGTTTCAGCGGCCGACGAGGTCATTTCGGGCGCTCTCGACGATCATTTTCCGCTAGTGGTCTGGCAGACCGGTTCGGGCACGCAGTCGAACATGAATGCCAATGAGGTGATCTCGAACCGCGCCATCGAGATCCTGGGTGGTACGATGGGCTCCAAGAAGCCTGTTCACCCTAACGACCACGTCAATATGAGCCAGTCGTCGAACGACACCTTCCCGACGGCCATGCACATCGCCGCCGTGCTGGAAGTGCATGAACGCCTCCTACCGGCTCTTGAGCATCTGCAAACCGCGATCGAGAAGAAGGTCGATGCCTTCGACAAGATCGTCAAGATCGGCCGTACGCACACACAGGATGCGACGCCGCTGACGCTTGGCCAGGAGTTTTCCGGCTATCTCGTGGCGCTTGAGCTCGGAGAGAAGCGCATCGCAGACAGCCTGGAAGACGTGTATGCGCTGGCGCAGGGCGGCACGGCGGTCGGCACGGGCCTCAACGCACCGGTCGGTTTTGATACGGCGTTTGCCGAGCGCGTTTCGACCATCACCTCCCTGCCCTTCCGAACTGCTGCCAACAAGTTCGAAGCGCTGGCCTCGCATGGCGCGCTGACCGACCTGCATGGCTCGCTGACGGCGCTGGCCGCCGACCTGTTCAAGATCGGCAACGACATCCGCTTCCTGGGCTCCGGTCCCCGCTCGGGCCTCGGCGAGTTGAAGCTGCCGGAAAACGAGCCGGGCTCCTCGATCATGCCGGGCAAGGTCAATCCCACCCAGGCCGAAGCCCTGACGATGGTTGCCGCGCAGGTGATGGGCAACCAGACAGCCGTTGCCTTCGCCGCCAGCCAAGGCCATTTCGAGCTCAACGTCTTCAAGCCCGTGATTGCGCTGAACGTGTTGCAGTCGATCCGCATCCTGGCGGATGCCATGCGCTCGTTTGCGGACAACTGCGTTGACGGCATCGAGGCCGATGAGCGCCGCATCGACGACTTGATGCAACGCTCGCTGATGCTGGTTACCGCGCTTGCGCCGAAGATCGGCTATGATGCGGCTGCCAAGATCGCCAAGACCGCGCATAAGAACGGCACGACGTTGCGCGAAGAAGCCGTGGGCAGCGGCGAAGTCACCGATGAAGAGTATGATGCTCTGGTGAAACCGGAAGCGATGACGCAGCCGGGCTGATCCAGCCGCCTCTACTGTGAACACCTTCGCGACGCACGTTCTCTCTCGTTGAACAATGCGTCGCGCGTTTGCTGTCTCCCGCTGGGAGAGGATTTGCTCCAAATAGGGTGCAGTTCTTTCCCAGCGAGGCTTTCATGTCCATCGTAGTGCTTATCGGCCGCATCCTGCTGTCGATCATCTTCATTCTTTCCGGCTTCAGCAAGCTGACCGCGCTCGGCGGCACCGCCGGCTATTTCGGCGGCATGGGCATTCCTGCTCCGATGGTCGTGGCCGTGCTTGTCGGCCTGCTTGAACTGCTTGGCGGTCTGGCCATCCTGATCGGCTTCCGCACGCGCGAAGCTGCCTTTGCCTTGGCCATCTTCACCATCGCCACCGCCTTTGTCGCGCATATGAACTGGTCCGACATGATGCAGCTGATCAATTTCCAGAAGAACCTTGCGATCGCCGGCGGCTTCTTCGTGCTCGCTGGCTACGGCGCCGGTCCGATCTCGGTGGATGCGCGTCGTTAAACGGCCGCTTCCCTGCATAGTCTAAGCTTTTTTATGACGACCAAGCCCGGCCATCGCGCCGGGCTTTTTTGTGCCTGGCTCGGACTGGGCTTGCATGAAGACAGCCGGTTGATGCTACAAGGATGATGTCGAGACAAAAGCAGAACGCGCTGATGCCAGCAGCGCACCGGGGAGGATGAGCCACCCCGGCCGAGGCAACGGCTTTGTTCTCGAACTGGAGGTGACGCCATGTGGTTCATACCACTGAACGTCAGCCTTAGAATCAGAAAGACCCGGACGAGCTGGCTACTCGATGTCCGGGTCCGACTGATCTTCTAAAGCAACGGAGATCGGGTTAGCGCCCGGTCTCCACTCCAGAAATATATGCTCTACGATCGTGTCTGACAACTAACCTATCAAGACACCGCGAACAGTGCGCTCAGTTGAGACAAAGCGCCTGCATCTTGGGCTGTGCGCTCGCGCTTGGATGCAACCAAACATGCTTGCGAGCGCAGGATCACGCCGTCGCTCAGGACGCGCAGATGATTGGCCGTCAATGTCGAGCCGCTGGAGGTGATGTCGACGATGACATCGGCCAAGCCGGCCGCCGGGGCGCCTTCCGTGGCGCCGAGGCTTTCCACGATGCGGTAGACCTGGATGCCGTGCTTCAACGAGAAGAACTGCTGCGTCAGGCGCCAGTATTTGGTGGCGATGCGCAGGCGGCGGCCGTGGCGCTGGCGGAAGTCGGCGGCGACATCATCGAGGTCGGCCATGGTTTCGACATCCATCCAGACATCAGGCACGGCGACGACCACGTCTGCTGTGCCAAAGCCGAGCCGCGCTTCGATGGACACATGCGCATCCCAGTTCGCGAGGTTTTCGCGCACGAGATCTTCGCCGGTCACGCCAAGATCGACAGCACCCTGCCCTAGCTCCTGAGCGATTTCGGAAGCGGAGAGGAACAGCACGTCGAGCGACAGCGCGCCGTCGATGCGGCCGCGGTAGGAGCGCGGGTCGGTTGGCAGTTGCACATGGAGGCCGGCTTCGGCAAAGCGGGCGATGGCCTGTTCCTTGAGGCGGCCTTTCGAGGGGAGAGCAAGCGTCAGCGTCATGGCTTGCGCGCTCCTTCGATGCGGTCGAGCCAGATGGAAAAGCCGACGCCCGGAATGGCGTGTTCCGCACCCAGCATGGTCAAAAGGCGATCATAGCGGCCGCCGCCCACCAGAGGCCGGGGATCGCCCGGCGCGCTGATCTCGAAAACGAGGCCGGTGTAATAATCCAGCGGACGACCGAAGGCGGCGTCATAGGTGAAGCTCGTGCCTTGCAATTGCTGTGCAGCCAAGGCGTCGGCGCGCTGCTTGAACTGTTCCAGAGCGGCATCCAGGAAGAGGTCGCAGTCGTCGGCAAAGCGCCGCAGCGTTTCGCCAGCTTGGGCCAGAGGTTCGCGGATCGCTAGAAAGCGCTTCAGCGCTTCGAAGGCATCGTCGGCGATCCGCACGGCGCCGAGTTCCGCTTTCTCGATCAGGCGGCGCGCAATGTCATCCGGCGTACGCCCGGCTGAGGGCGAAATGCCAGCGAGCTCCATCTGCTTTTCGAGATAGCCGGCGACAGCAGCGCGATCACGAGCGGCGACGAGGCGCGAAATCGGCTGGCCCAAATTGCGCTTCTTCGGGGGATTGGCGAGGTCGGCAAGCGCTGCCTCCAGCATATCGGCAGCACCGAAGGCGCGGGCCAGGCGCATTTGCCAGCCACGCGGCAGACCGAGCGCTGCCAGCACGGCCTCGAAGATCGCCTGATCGCCGAGTGTCACCGTCAGCGCGGCACCCGGCAGCGCCTCGTTGAGCAACCGGCACGCATCGGCGACGGAGCGGGCGTCGGCGGTTGACGTGTCCGTTTCGCCGAGATCCTCGATGCCAGCCTGCAGAAACTGAGTTCCCCCCGCCCTGTGCTGGCGGAAAACCTCGCCGAGATAGGCATAGCGGCGCGGCGTTCCGGCTTGGCGCGCGATGTGGTCGCGGCACACGGGAATAGTAAATTCGGGCCGCAAGCACAGGCTTTCGCCGGTTTCGCTCTGCGTCAGAAAGATACGCCGGCGCAGGTCCTCGCCGGCCATGTCCAGGAACGGATCGGCCGGCTGCAGGATCGGCACTTCGGCAAGTGCGATACCTTCCGCCGCAAAGCGCGCCAGGATGGTTTCAGCGAGTGTCACGCCTGCCGCTCTTGCGCCTGTGCGGCGAGGATGCCCTGGATCTTCGCAACCAAATCGGCCTCCGGCACCGATACCTGCGCCGGGCGGCCTTCGCGCCAGGCTTCATTGTCGGTGATCTCCGCCGATAGCCGCGCGCCTTCGATCAAGTCCTTGATCTGTACTTCACCGTTCGCACGCTCGTCGCCGCCCTGGATCACCACGCAGGGTGCGCCGCGACGATCGGCATATTTCATCTGCGCCTTCATGCCAGCGCCGCCGAGATACATTTCGGCGCGGATGCCAGCCTGGCGCAGCTCGCCCACCATCTTCTGGTAGCGGCCGAGGCTTTCCGTATCGCGGTCCATGACCAGCACGACGACGGGCGCCATCACATCGGCCGTATCTAGCTTGCCGAGGTTCTTCAGCGCCGTCATCAGGCGCGAAACGCCAATGGAGAATCCGGTGGCCGGCACCGGTTCGCCGCGGAAGCGCGAGACGAGACCATCATAGCGACCACCACCGCCAACCGAGCCGAAACGCACTATCTTGCCGTCTTCGTTCGGGATTTCGGCGAGAAGCTCGGCCTCGTAGACGGGACCGGTGTAGTATTCGAGGCCGCGGACGACAGAGGGGTCGATCTTGATGCGGTCTTCGCCGTAGCCAGCGGCGCGGACGAGCTCTTCGATCTCGCGCAGTTCGAGAACGCCCTGATTGTCCTCGATCTCGCCGGTTTCAACATAAGCGAGCACCTTGGCGATCGCCGCATCATCCAGTTCGGCGCCCTTGGTAAAATCGCCCTCGCCTTCAACACCGCCGTCCCAACGGCCCTTGCCGAGCAGCAGCTTCACGCCTTCCGGCCCGAACTTGTCGAGCTTGTCGATGGCGCGCAGCACGGTCAAACGGCGGCCGGCATTGTCCTCGCCGCCGAGACCGATCGCTTCCAGCACGCCGTCCAGCACCTTGCGGTTGTTGACGCGGATGACGTAGTCGCCGCGCTTGATGCCGAGCGCTTCCATGACATCGGCCATCATCATGGTCATTTCGGCATCAGCCGCGACGCCCGGCGTGCCGACCGTATCGGCGTCGAACTGCATGAACTGGCGGAAGCGGCCGGGGCCCGGCTTCTCATTGCGGAACACCCAGCCGGCTCGATAGGAACGGAAGGGCTTGGGCAGGCGCTCGAAGTTCTCGGCGACATAGCGGGCTAGCGGCGCGGTCAGATCGTAGCGCAGCGACAGCCACTGCTCGTCATCGTCCTGAAAGGAGAAAACGCCTTCGTTGGGGCGGTCGAGATCCGGCAGGAACTTGCCGAGCGCGTCCGTATATTCAATCAGCGGCTGCTCGACGGGCTCGAAGCCGTAGAGGTCGTAAACAGCCTTGATCTTCTCGATCATGCGCTCGGTCGCGCGGATGTCGTCGGCCGAGCGGTCGCCAAAGCCGCGCGCGAGCCGCGCTTTCATCTTTTCGTTCTTGTCGGCCATGGAAGAAGTCCAGAGATCGTTAGGAAAGCCAGGAATGACTTGTTACCGGCGCTCTACCGGATGGAGCCCGTCGCTTCAAGCAAAGGACGCCCTGCGGCGTGCTTTTGGCTCGCCAGATCGTTTCAGACGGCGCCTCGCGTTCCTATATAGTTGAAAACGCAACAGGGAGGTCGATCGTGATCCGCGTTCCCATTCTTGCTCTTGCCGCGCTGATCGCGCTTCCGGCCGCACCGGCGCTGGCGCAGAACTGCCGCGCGATCGGGTCGAGCTATTTTTGTGCCGATGGCCGCTCTGGCCAGCGGTCGCCCACCACGCCTTCGCTCAACAGCCAGACGCGCAACAGTCCGCTCGGCAACCAGCGCTATACCAACCCGCAAAGGCGCGCCAAGAGCCCCGACAATGCGCTTTATCCAACGAACCCGAACTCGACACGGCGTCTTGGCGACACCGTCTACAATCGCGACGGCTCAAAATGCCGGACGGTCGGCTCATCGATGACCTGCCAGTGACGCTCAGGCGACCGGGCGCTTGAAGCCGGCGCGCTTTTTTTCGATGTCTGCGCGGCAGGCGCAGCCTTCGATGTGATCGTTGACCAGCCCCATCGCCTGCATGAAGGCATAAACCGTGGTTGGTCCCACAAAGGTCCAGCCGCGCTTTTTCAAGTCCTTTGACAGCCGGATGGACGCTGGCGTCGTCGGGTTCGCGCGTATCGTTTCCCAGTCCACAATCTTCGGCCGCTCATCTGCCGGTGGCTCAAAGCCCCAGAAATAGGCGGCAAGCGAGCCGAACTCCGCCTTCATCTCGACCGCCCGCTTGGCATTGTTGATGGTCGAGGTGATCTTGCCGCGATGGCGGATGATGCCGGCATCGGCAACGAGGCGCTCGACATCGGCTTCCCCGAACCCTGCCACGACCGAGAAATCGAAGCCTGCAAAGGCGGCGCGAAAATTCTCGCGTTTGCGCAGGATCGTCAGCCAGGACAGGCCGGACTGAAACCCTTCCAGACAGATCTTCTCGAACAGGCGGTGGTCATCCGCCATCGGTCGTCCCCACTCCTTGTCATGGTAGGGGATGTAGTCGGGTGTCGAGCCGCCCCAAGCGCAGCGCGTCAAACCATCATCGCCACGCACCAAGCCAGCAGCCAGATCAGACATGACGATTCCCTCAATGTTCATGCTGCCTTTACCAAGTTTCTCAGTTCATTAGTAACCACAGCAAAGCCTTTCCTTTGCCTATCCATGTTTAACAAAGCGGATTCACCTTTTGCTTGGAATTGCCGGTGGATGGTCGGCCCGAGATGAAGGCGGTTGCCGCTCATCGCAACACGGCATGTCAACGGGTTCACCCATGCGGCTTTCCATT
>NZ_DAMBUH010000066.1:0-243 GCF_032053605.1 Tianweitania sp. | reverse complement strand
GCGCAGGATCGCTATCGCGAACGTCCGCCGGTTGTGGTCAGCCCGGATCTGGCCGCTCCGTGGGTGATGCAGTTGCAGCAGGCGCCCGAGCGCCGGATCATCGTCGAGCGCCCTCGTGTCGTGCAGGGTTATGCGGTCCGCGTTGCGCCGGAGCCTGCACCGATGCGCAAGCGCGTTCTCCGCCGTGTGAGCCGCGAAGAACGGCGCGAGATCTATCGCGAGCCTGCGCCGCAGCCGATCGAA